>CATZYB010000123.1 GCA_958426095.1 uncultured Lachnospiraceae bacterium | reverse complement strand
TATTCCTGAAGAGCCGTGAAGGTAAAGACAGAGTACAGAAAAAATAAAGGAGTGATGAGAAATGTCATATATTCGATTTGAAAATATAAGTAAAAGCTTTGGAAAGAATGAAGTTCTGAAAAATATTGACCTGGAGGTGGAAAAAGGACAGCTTGTTACCCTTTTGGGCCCTTCCGGCTGTGGAAAAAGTACATTGCTCCGGTGCCTGTCCGGGTTGGAAACAGTTACTTCCGGTAAGATTTATCTGGATGGCAAAGACATCACGGATGTAAATCCAAAAGACAGAGATATCGCTATGGTATTCCAGCAGTACAGTCTTTTTCCAAACATGGACGTTGCTCAGAACGTGGCTTTTGGCCTTAAATTAAAGAAAGTACCGAAGGAAGAAATTACAAAGCGAGTTGAAGAGATGGTAGATATTGTCGGCCTGTCCGATCATCTGCACCATTATCCGGCGCAGATGTCCGGTGGTCAGCAGCAGCGTGCCGCTCTGGCCCGTGCAATGGTAACTCATCCGAAGGTATTACTTCTTGATGAGCCATTATCCGCGATCGATGCATTGCTTCGTCATTCTCTTCAGGTTGAAATCCGTCGTATTCAGAAAGAAATGGATATTACAGCGATTTTTGTAACCCATGATCAGGATGAAGCCATGGTTATGTCCGATGTTATTCATCTGATGTATAAAGGCAAGATTGAACAGTCGGCCGCACCGACTCAGATGTATACCCAGCCCGTATCCAAGTTTGCGGCAACCTTTATCGGTCATTATAATATCATGCCTATGGAAGATTTCCAAAAATTGACGGGCAAACAGGAAGATGCCAAGGATGTGGCTTTCCGTCCGGAGATTGTGGAGATCAGTACCCAGCCGATAGAAAAAGAAGGTTATCTGACGATGAAAGGAAGAGTTTCTGTCAGTCTTCCGCATGGAAATGTTCTTCGTTATGCGGTTCTTTGCGGTGATAAACAGGTGGATGTGGACGTATTGTTTAAAAAGGCTACATTGATTGAAAATAGTACAGATGTTTACTTGTCTCTTAAAGAAGATGATTGTATCTTCTTATAAAAGTAATAAAAAGGAGCTGTCGCATCGATGATCAGTAAATCACGGGTGCGGCAGCATTTTTTTCGATTCTTTTTATAAATTCTTCAGTATTTATACATCATTTTTTCACAACTTCCGCATATAATAGTAAGAGTAGAGAAGGTCAATGGGGAAACACTTTTTGGAAAGGGTGAATATAATAATTAATGGATAGAGAAGTTTATTACGAGAACAATAATGTTCTTGATATGAAAGATTATGAAAGAATGATAGAATCCATTCAGAATGCACCGGAAAATCGGTTGAGCAAGGTCAACAGAGTCCGGAAAATATATTTTAATGACGAGATTAATTATCTGGAAGACGGTATGGATGCGGATTCCGGGGATAAGGATGTTTATAGTATCGTCATGGTGAATTTTGACACAGAACATTTGATGGTTGAGAGGAAAAGCCGCAGATCCGGCCTGATTTACAAAGATTATGCACCGATTACCGCAAATGAATGCCGTAGGATTTTCAGAGGTGATGTGCGCTGGCTGAAAGAAAGCCGATATCCTCTGTTAAAGAATTTGTATTTGGAGATTACGGTGAATCTTAAGACGATCGGCGTTGTCGTCGATTATGAGCGTCAGCGTTTTAAAGTGCATAATAGTAATGATTACATACAATTTGACCTGGCGGTTCGTTCAATCTATGGACGCAAAGGAGATTTACTGGCAGATCAGCTGGATATGAAAGAACGTTTGGACAAAGACCATGTCATTATGACTTATCAACAGAGTATTCATATACCTTCAATCTTCCGTTCGGTTCTGGCTCTGGTGCCAAACACGGAGAATTCTGGAGCTTAAGGGCGGAAAATAATCAAAAAAATATATGGTGTGACCAGTTATCTGGCCACACCACATTTGTTATTAGACTTTTATCCGAGAAGTTTTTCAATGACATTCAGTAATTCATCATTTTTGTCCGGCATCATGATGCAGAAACGGAAGTATTTGTTGTTCAGAAACGGAAAATCGGAACAGTTCCGGATCATGAGTTTTTCATGAATGGCCGCCTCAAAAACATCCATGGCTGTCACATCCTCTTTGAGAATCTTTAAGAGAATAAAGTTGGCCTTTGGCGGATAGTAGGTAACACCGGGGAAGCTGTCCAATTTTCGGCAGATCCGGTCTCTTTCGGAGGAAATGAGCTGCCGGGTCCGGGCAATATAATCTTCATCAGTGAACATGATCTCTCCGGCAATGGCGGCTAAGGTGTTGATGGCCCAAGGGTCCTGATGTCCGACAACTTCCTTAACCAGGTCCCGATTGCCGCAGATGGCATAGCCGAGACGAAGTCCCGGTGCGGCAAAAAATTTGGAAACACCCCGAAGAACGATAATGTTATTATAATATTGAGACAGAGGAATAGCGGTGATATCCTGTATGTCTTCAGCAAATTCCACATAAGTTTCATCTACGAGAACATAGATTCCGTTTTCTTTACAGATATCAAGAATCTGACGCATGTCAGAGCGGGAAATAGCCGTAGATGTGGGATTGTTTGGATTGCATATGATCAGTAGATCGATGGTTTCGTTCAGCTGTTTGGCAAGCAGGTCCACGTGGACAGAAAAACTATGGCTTTCATCCAGGCGGTAGTACCGTGAGGTGCCTCCGGCCAGCGTAACCTCACGTTCATATTCGGAATAAGTCGGTCCGAGGATGAGCGCTTTATGTGGTTTTAAAATCTGGATGAACAGGGAAATGAGTTCGGTGGAACCGTTTCCCACGATAATATTTTTAAAATCAGTATCTACGTAGGAGGCGATACATTTTCTCAGGGAAGTATATTCCCGCTCAGGATAGCCGGTGATCGCATCGATACGTTCAGCCAGCGCACAGCGCAGTTTTGGAGAAATACCGATAGGGTTGACGTTGGCGGCAAAACTGGTAATTTCTTCCCTTGGGATATGGTAGATTTCCTCGATTTTCTCAAGGTCGCTGCCGTGAAAATGTTCGGATTTTTGTGTCATAATATTACTCCTCATTACTTTTTGTTGCACCAATATTCATTCTAGTGGTATAATCTATATTAGTACATTTCATTTAAAAATGCAAATGATAAACAGGAGAGAAACATTGAAAGAAAAGATAAATTTATTGTCTAAAGGAATATTTGAATATGGCTGTCCGGATATTCGGGTTTCAGAAAAATCGATTTTTCTGGAAGTTGAGGCCGGAAGCCGCTTTTCGGGAGAATTTCGGGTCTATGCGGTCAACGGCATCGACGTGAGGGCGAAAGTCTTTTCTTCAAATAAACAGATGCACTGTGCGGAAACGGATATTATTGGGACGGATAACCGAATCCATTTTACGTTCATGGCGGATAATATGGAGCCGGGGGATAAGTCGGAAGGGCATATCAGTATCATCAGTAACGGCGGGGAGATTCAGATTCCTTACAAGGTGACTGTGCGTTCGCCTTACTGTATGACAAGTATCGGCGAAGTAGGAAACCTGGAGGAATTTTCCAGACTGGCTTCCGAACACTGGCAGGAGGCTGTGAATTTGTTTAAGTCTTCGGATTTTCCGAGAGTTTTTCTGATCAATAAGATTCACGCCCATATTTATGAAAAGTTAATGAAGAGCCGGAATATTAATCAGGCGCTGGAAGAATTTCTTTATACATTAAAGAAAAAGCAAAAAGTAACGATTTCGGTGACTCAGAGAGAAATCGTTCTGAATAATCTGTCGGAAGCACTCAGTGACAAGCTGGTTTTGGAGAAAAACACCTGGGGCTATCAGGAAATTTATGTCCATGCCGAAGGTGATTTCCTGAGTGTTTATAAAAAACGTTTGACAACCCAGGATTTCCTTGGAAGTTATTATGAATTGGAATACTTTATTAATCCGGAATTTTTGAAACGGGGATATAACTATGGCCGGATTATTTTGTCAACATTTTCTCAGTCTATAGAGATCAGGGTCTGTTGTCATCAGGAGGTTTTCCGGGAGGATGAAGAACCGAGGGCTTCCATTCGCAGCAGTATTTACCATATTGAACGGCGCTATCTGGATTGGAAGGCCGAAAAGATCGATACGGACACATGGAGCAGAGAGACCCGGGAGGATGTGGATTGCTGTCGGAATACCAGCGATGATGTGCGCTATGCTCTTTTAGAGGCGCATTTTTTAATGACTATCGGTGAAGAAAACAGTGCGAAAGACATTATGAGTCAGATCAATGGCCGGGAGCTTCGCAGAAATTCCATGTTGGAATATTGTTACTTTATGTATATTACATCGCTGTACCGCAGAGAAGCGGATTATACCCACTATGTTATCACGCGGATGTGGGAATATTATGAAGGACAGTGCGACCGATGGGAAGTTCTGTGGATGCTGCTCCAATTGGATGAGCGGCTTAAAAACGGCGGTATCCAGACATTTAAACGTATAAAAGCAGAATTTGAACGTGGCTGTCACAGTCCGGTCATGTATCAGGAAGCGCTTCAGATGGCCAATGAGGATCCGTCGATGATTCGGGAGATGGATGATTTCGAGGCTCAGTTACTTTACTGGGGAACCCGGCATGACGCTTTGGGAACTCAATTGCTGTATCAGTTTGCAGATCTGGCGGCCCGGGAAAAAGCCTATAATCCGATGGTACTCCGCGCGTTGATGCGCCTTTGTGAGAAACATGAGAACAAAGAGCTTTTAGCTGCGGTATGCAGCCTGCTTATTAAAGGAAATAAAACGGATACAAAATATAATGAATGGTATCTGAAAGGTATTCGTTATTCGCTGAAACTGACCCGTCTTTATGAGTATTATATGCTTTCGCTGGATGAAGCGAAGGTTACAGAGCTTCCGACGGCAGTGCTTTACTATTTTAATTATAATAATCAGTTAGACTGGACACGTAAGGCGTTTTTATATTGCTATATTATCCGGCATCGCCAGAAACTGGAACGGATCTATTATTCCTATGATAACATCATGAAGGCCTTTACCTATGAACAGCTCAGTCTGGGGCGTATGGATGATAAGCTGGCGGAACTGTACAAATTTTATATTACCCGGGATAAGATGAATAGTAAGCTGGCCAGAGAATTGCCGGATATTATGTTTAAACATCAGATTCAGTGTGTACATCCGGGAATTGTCAGTGCCGTAGTGACCATGCGGGAAGTCAATCGGGAATTCATCTATCCGGTGACCGGCGGAAAAGCTTATGTGGATATTTTCATGGATGAATATAATATTGCCTTTGAGGATTCCGAGGGCAATCGGTATATGCGCACGGTGGATTATACGATGAACAAGCTCATGGATGAGTCGGAATTTATCAAGGATTGTTATGAAATGTGTCCGGATAATTCCAAAGTGCTTATGAACCGGAGCGAGAGGGCTTTGAAATATCAGATGATCGATGATACGTCCATTGATATTTTTAAACGGACGCTGAAGATTCATTCGATCTGTGATGAGTATCGAAAAAATATTTTAAAGAATCTGATTGATATTTATTACGAGAATTATGAGGGGGAAACCCTGGAAAAATATCTCATTCGTCTGGATATTCATCTTCTTGGCAGCGAAGAGCGGGGAAGTATTATTGAATACTATATTCAGCGTGGTTTTTATGAGAAAGCCTTCGAAGCCATCAGCGAATATGGTTATGAAGATATTCGGGATAAACGGCTGATGCGGCTGACCTCCAGAATGATACGGAAACGAAATTATGAAGAAGATGCCCTGCTTTTAGAGATGGCCTTTTATACGTTTAAAGCGGGAAAATATGACGAGATCATTCTGGAATATCTGAACCGGTATTATCTCGGAACGACAAAAGATTATATGGATATCTGGCAGGCGGCCATTGGCTTTGAGGTGGAAGTTCACCAGCTTGAGGAAAAAATGCTCTGTCAGGTACTTTTTACGGAAGATATAGTGGAAGAGAGCGGACCTGTCTTTGATTCTTATTACCGGGTACATCCGAATATAAAAATTGTACGTGCTTATCTGGCTTACAGCGCCTATAGTTATCTTGTTAAAGATACGGAGCTGAAAGAAAATATATTCCAGTACATGGAGATTGAGATGGATCAGATGGAGCGGGGCAGAGATGTATGCAGTCTGGCTATGTTAAAATATCTTTCGGGACATGATCCTGGCGTCGGCCAGTACAATAGCTGGATTTGCCGGGAAGTGCGCCGTTTTATGAGCCGGGGAGTGATGCTCCCGTGGTTCAAGGCTTTTATGAATCTGACGGATATCCCTCAGGAGCTGGCGGACCGGGTATTTGTGACCTATACGACGAATCCGGCCCATACGGTGAAAGTGAATTACCGGATCGATTCCGAACAGAAGAACGGTGAATGGAAAGAAGAAAATATGCAGAGTGTCTATGGTGGGATTTTTGTCAAATCCTGGACATTATTTGCAGGTGAAAAACTGACATGGCAGGCACTGGATGATGACGGCGAGGATATTATTGTCACTGAAAATCAGGAAATCGTACAGGACGTTGACGGAGAACGTCAGCCTGTCAGCGGTATGGATTACATCAACCGAATGATTCTCCAGAAGGACTTTAATGATTACGATGCGCTGTATAAAACCGCCTGTGAATACAGCCGCAGGAAGGCGATGGCCGAAAAAGTGTTTGAACTACTTTAGGGAAGAGGACGTGTCTATGGACAATCGAGTGAAAGAACTGATCATCGGATATGATTTGTGCAATGATTATGTCCAGATCAGTTGTTATAATCAAAAAACACAGGATATGGATACGATTTGTTATATCGGAGAAAAAATGCTGGATCGGGTGCCCGCAGTACTCTGTCGGCTTTATGAGGACCGTTCCTGGGTCTGCGGTTATGATGCCTGGAAGGCAGTCAATGAACATCGGGGGACTCTGGTAGAAAATTTTGTGGATGCGCTGGAACCTCAAAATGCCATTATGGTGGATGATGACTTTTATTCCAGTGCCGAGCTGGTGCGGATTTTTATGACGGAAAGTTTGAAATTGCTGACTAAGTATTATCCTCACTGGTGTGTGGGGCAATTGACTATTGCCGTGGAATCCCTTGGGAAAAATACGGTGGATGCTTTAAAGGCGCTGTGCGGTACTATGGGTTTTGATGAAGAGAGATTAACAGTGATCAATCATGTATCAGCCTATGAACATTATGCGCTGAATCAGAAGAAAGAATTGTGGCAGCATGATGTGGGGCTGTTTGATTATTCCAGGCGTGGCATGACTTATTATCATCTGGCGATTTCCAAGAAGCGAATGCCGATTGCGGTTATGGCAACAACCGTTCCGCTGACCGAGTATTTCGACGGCAGTGAGATTGGCCAGGCCGCGCCGCCGGAATTGGACCGGAGATTTTTGGAAGTTGTCCGAAAGGTGACAGCCAATAAGATTATCTCGACGGTCTATCTGACTGGTGAAGGATTTGAAGGAAATTGGGCGAAGATCTCTTTGAAAAATCTCTGTCATCACCGGAAAGGCTTCATCGGTTCCAATATTTTTTCACGGGGCGCCTGCTATTACAGTCTGATGGCGGCGGGCCTGTTGGAGGAGGGCGATTTTGTCGCCCTTAATGAGGATGTCATATCGAAAACCATATATATCCGTGGCAGTAAAAAGCGGGAGATGGTGAATGAGGAAATCGTACAGGCCGGTCAGGTCTGGTACGATGTTCAGGCCGAAGCGAATTTTATCGCCGACGGTATGGATCATGTGACGATTCATCTGATGGATTATCTGAGCCGCCGGGAGCGTTCCATTCAGATTTCCTTGGCGGATTTTAAAGAAGAAGAAAAACGTCCTGATAAGACGGGACATTTTAAACTTTGTCTC
>CATZYB010000122.1 GCA_958426095.1 uncultured Lachnospiraceae bacterium | reverse complement strand
CAGCGATTCCGACCCCCAGCCCCTTTTAGTACGCTCCCATCTGGGATTATATGCGATCACAATGGTCGGTATTATCAATAATGCCGAGGATCTTATCAAACAGTATTTTTCTGACCACGGCCACCAGTTTATGGCCATGAGTTCCGGAAAGGTCAACAGCACTGAACTGATCGCGGCTCTGATCAATCAGAAAGAAGACCTGGTTTCCGGCATCCGCCATGCACAGGATCTGATCGACGGTTCTGCAACAATTTTAATCCTGACACCGAACGGTATCATTGCGGCCAGAGACAAGCTTGGACGTCTGCCGGTTTTAATCGGTAAAAATGATAACGGCCACTGCGTCTCCTTCGAATCCTTTGCTTATACAAAGCTTGGATATGAAAATGTATATGAACTTGGACCGCAGGAAATCGTATTTATGGACCCCCATCATTTCGAAACTCTGGCCCCGGCCGGAAAGGATATGAAAATCTGCGCTTTCCTTTGGAGCTATTATGGATATCCGAACTCCAACTATGAAGGTGTGAACGTTGAGGTCATGCGTTACCGCAATGGCGAGATCATGGCTCGCGATGAAATGAAGGCCGGAACGCTGCCGGATGTTGATTACGTTGCCGGCGTTCCTGATTCTGGAATCCCTCACGCTATTGGTTACTCCAAAGAAAGCGGAAAAACCTTTGCACGCCCATTTGTAAAATATACCCCGACCTGGCCGCGTTCATTTATGCCTGCAAACCAGGATATCCGTAATCAGGTTGCCAAAATGAAACAGATCCCGGTTCAGGAACTGATCGAAGGAAAAAAACTCTTATTCGTAGACGACTCCATTGTCCGTGGTACTCAGTTGAGAGAAACCGTCGAATTTCTCTATGATTCCAATGCGGCTGAAGTACATATCCGTTCAGCCTGTCCGCCGATCATGTACAGCTGCAAGTATCTGAACTTCTCCAGCAATGGTTCTGACATGGATCTCATCGCACGGCGCACCATCCAGGAACTGGAAGGCGACGAAGGACAACAGCATTTAGATGAATATGCGGATTCCTCAACAGAAAGAGGAAAATGCCTGCTTCATTCTATCTGTGAAAAGATGGGCTTTGACTCTCTCGGATATCAGTCCCTTGAGGGTCTTCTCGAAGCGATCGGCATTGACCGTGATAAAATCTGTACTTATTGCTGGAATGGAAAACAATAAAATCCACAGGATATCATTCAAAAGGCAGGCCGCCGACCCGCATATGCGTTCCGGCGGTCTGCCTTTTAATTCTGCATTCTTATCTGCTGTCCCTGGATCAGCGGATAGCTGACCAATCGGCCGCTATCTAAATCTTCTTTGTGCATATCTACCGCAGTGATCTGACTGTTTTCATAAGTTGTGTAATAATAAATCCCCTTATCTGTATTACAGCAGGAAGAATATACCGTCATTTCATACAAGCCATTTTCCAGCCGGACGCAGCCCCGCTGTTGATCCACCGAACCAAGTATATGAAAAAACTGGCTGATGCTCTCTGACTCCGAATCTCCGGATACCGAATTCAATTTTGTAAAGGCTGCCTTCACAAATCTCGACGCAGAGGACAGATCTCCCGGCAGACCCAGTCCTCCCATGCCTAAACAGTAAGTTTTTAAATCCAGCGCATCCGAAAAGCGGTTGACCGCCTCCTCCGGTGACACATTCATATAATTGTTCAGATGGTACATCTGAAAATCAAAGGGCGGATTATTCGTCAGGATTCCCGTCGGGTTATCATAAATTTTAAGTCCGTCCCGAACCGCTTCCGCAACAATACTCTTCTCTCTGTCGGAAATCATCCAGTGCAGCGGTGACGCCGGTAATTCAGCGCTGAAATTTTCATTCCATATATTTATATGTTCCAACAGGTTCCGAACTTCATTAATATCCCTGCACTGACCTAAAATCCAGGGAATCAGCTCAAAGGCCGCCACATTATCCAGGCCCTGAGCTTCCGGCTTATAATCTGCATTTCCGGGAAAATTCAGTCCGGCCACACTCAAGCCCTTTTCATTGGTCGCATCATAATATAAGGGATAATCGTCCACCACGTAGGCCATGCCGATCATGGCGTAATGATTCTCCATCCTCCCGGCCTTCCGAAAATTAAAAGGGTAATTTCTCGGTGTGACTGTGACCGTTTCCTGATAAGAGTACGCCAGATCCAGGTTTCTTCCAAAATAATGATCTTTTGTTTTATACGTTGCCGCCGTACACATGCTTCGCTCCTCCTCTCGGCATTTCATTTTTCCGGTCTGCTCTGCCAAACAGCTTCTTCAAACAACTAAGAGCAACCATCACGCCGAGAACCATTAACAAAACTGCGACGATCAACTGAAGACCATCCACGAGGAAAGTGGCATTTCCATTCATCACATTCGTCACAAGGGCAATGGTTTTCTGGATCAACGCGGTAAATGTCACAGCAAGCATCATAAACATCGGCACATATAAGGTCCATCCGGTTCTTCCCGTTGTTTTCAAAAAGACTGCAAGGGCGATCAGCACCAATGCCGCCAAAAGCTGGTTCGCCGAACCAAACAGCGGCCATACATTATTATATCCGCCAAGAGTCAATAAATATCCGAAAACCAATGTAATGATCGTGGCAAAATATTTATTTGTCAATACTCTTTGAACCGGCGTCATTTTTGCCGTATCCGTCGTGTCTCCGAGAAATAATTCCTGGAAGGACATACGCCCGATCCTGGCCACCGAATCCAGAGATGTCAGAGCCAGCGCCGATACACACATGGTCATAAACACTGTCGCCAGCTGCACCGGAACACCCAGTTTTTCAAGGAAACCGGCAACTCCGGCCGAAAAGATGGCAAATGGCGTGCCGTCCGGTTTTGTGCCGTTGACGGCAACCGCTCCGACAACGATCAGGGCAACGATTCCTAACAGAGTTTCAACAACCATCGCTCCGTAGCCGACCATGGTCATATGCTTTTCATTGCTGATCGTCTTCGACGACGTTCCAGAAGAAACAAGACTGTGAAAACCGGAAACAGCGCCGCAGGCAATGGTGACGAACAAGGTCGGAAACATTCCGCTGCCGCCCACATTAAATCCGTTAAAGGCGTTCAGCTCCATATCCGGATGTGCCGCCAGCACTCCGACAACCGCGCCTAAAATCATTCCGAGAAGCATAAAGGTCGTCATATAGTCTCTCGGCTGCATCAAAAGCCACATCGGCATAACGGACGCCAAAAACAGGTAGGCCATAATAATATAAATCCACGCATTTTTTGAAGCATAGATTGGAAATTTCATACCTACGGCAAACATAGCTACCAGAAGCGCTATCGCTACAACCGCCTTTACGATCTCATTCATCTTCCCAACCTTTTTCTGAACCAGTCCGAAAATAACGGCCACCAGGATAAACAGCATGGAAATGGATGCGGCCGCCGAATTGGCGTAGGCTGTGGACGCATCCTCCAGACCCGTGCCGACAAAGGTTCCTGCAACCATATCCGTAAAGGCTGCGATGACCAGCAGCGTAAACAGCCAGCAAAACAGCATGAATAATTTGCGGCCGCCTCTGCCGATATATTTTTCGATGATCATTCCCATGGATTTTCCTTCATTTTTCACCGACGCATATAAAGCGCCGAAATCCTGTACAGCGCCGAAAAACAGTCCGCCGATGATAAGCCAGAGCAGTACCGGAACCCATCCAAATACGGAGGCAAGAATCGGTCCTGTGACAGGTCCGGCTCCGGCGATAGATGAGAACTGGTGCGAAAATACGGTGAATTTGGATGACGGTACAAAGTCTTCACCATCTTCGTATACATAAGCCGGCGTCTTTGCCTTTTCATCAATGCCCCACCGTTTCGCAAGCCAACGCCCGTAAAACAAATACCCGGCACTCAATGCGACGATACTGATCAAAATAATTACCAAACTGTTCATTTTTCCTCTTCCTCTCTTACTTCAAGTCTCTTCGTTTTTTGTCCCAGAAAGAAATCGTTCTACAAGTAAAAAAGCTTTCGCCTTCACAGACATCATGTCTATAAAGACGAAAGCTTAAAACTTCCGCGTTACCACTTTATTTGCTGCATAACACAGCCTCTCTGTCTTATCTCAATATGCAGATCTCTGCACATTTTTAATAAGCTTCTATATAACGGTAGAAACCCGGTGACACTTATTTTTTCTAAAACGAAATTTCAGTGCACTTCTCACAGAGGATAGTTCCCCGATGTGCATATCGGCTCACACCAACCGCCGACTCTCTGAAATGCATGAGTATCAGATAACTTTGTTCTGCTCATAGAATTTAACTTTCTGTTCGTTTGACACTATAGCACTTTATCACATTAATGTCAACAATAAAAAGGACATTTTCCTAAAATTTCTTTTAAAAAAATGTCCCAAAAGTACATAACTTATTTCGTTGGCTTCGTATGATCACGCGGCTATTATCTTATTTAAGAAATTGTTTTATTTTACCCTTTTAAAATAAAGGCGTACTAACATACCTGCGGCCACTGCAAGAGCAAGAACAGAAGTAAATGCCACAACAGCGATCGGCGCTGTATCCCCTGTTGCCGGTGTATTATCCACTTTTTTATCAACAGTTGTCTGCTTATTCGGAGCTGCAGTACTTGTTTTATCCTCCGGTTTTACCTGAGGTTTTGTTGGTTCTTCTGGTTTTACAACGGGCGTTTCTGATTCTGCCGGAGTTTCTGGCTCTGCTGGTGTTTCTGGTTTTGCCGGAGTTTCCGGCTCTGCTGGTGTTCCTGGTTCTGCTGGAGTTTCCGGCTCTACTGGTGTTTCTGGTTCTGCCGGAGTTTCCGGTTCCGCTGGAGTTTCCGGCTCTTCCGGAGTTTCCGGTTCTACAACAGGCTCATCTTTCACAAAAACAGCCTTTAAAGCGCCGTCATAGACAACTGTCCATGTGAATGTGCCATCCTCTGCAATTTCTGCATCTGCGGTCACATCTGTTTCTGTACCTTCAGTTATAAGGTACAATTTGTCCAGTTTATAGCCTTCATTCGGAATGACTGCAAATGTATATTCGCCTCCATTGACGAATTTTTCTCCGCCGTCATAACCTAACTCATCACAGCGAACAACACCATTACCGTCAGACTGTAATCCCCATCTGTAACCTTCATGGTGTTTTACTTCTTTGAAAATAGCTGTCAGATGACCATCGTAGGCTACTCTCCATTCGAAGTTACCGTTTTCGTCGATATTAATATCCGGTGTTACGTCAACACCATCCTGGTTGTAAATCTTATCCAGTTCATAACCATCATTTGCTTTAACAGTAAACGTATACACTCCTTCTTTGAAGAAATGATCTCCGTCTTCTGTTCCGTAGGTGAGGATTCCGTTGCCGTCATTGCTCAGTCCAAACTTATACTGATCTTTCATACCTGTTTCAATTTTTTTGAAGCTTACTGTAAAGTCCAAATCATCCCATGGAATCATATATTCCAGAGCGCCGTTCTTCACATATGCAGTAACATCGCCAGCTTTTGCTTCGATAACTTTATCAAGCTCGTAACCTTCATATGCTGTGATAATAAATTTGTAGGTCTGGCCGTCGATAAGTCCTGTAATATCTCCATCCTGACCGTTTAATGTGATCTGACCATTTCCATCACTGTGAAGTTTTACATGACGCACTGCAGGTACTTCTTCGTCAATTTTTTTGAAAGTTGCTTCAAAATCCAGGTCAGCCCATGGAATCATATAGCTCAGAACGCCGTCCTGGACATACTCTGTGATATCTGTATTGGAATTAAGTTCCATAACCTTATCCAGTACATAGCCTTCATTGGCTGTGATCGTGAAGTTGTATGTCTCGCCATCGACAAGATCTGTAAGCTCTCCATCTCTTCCGTCTAATGTGATCTGGCCATTGCCATCGCTATGAAGCTTTACCCGACGCATCTCAGGCACTTCTTCAGCAATTTTTTTGAAAGTTGCTGTAAAGTATAAATCATCCCATGGAACCATATAACTCAGAACGCCATTCTTCACATAACCGGTAACATCGCCGGCTTTTGCCTCGAAAACCCGATCAAGCTCATAGCCTTCGTTCGGCGTGATCGTAAAGTTATACGATTGTCCGCCAACAAGGCGAAGATCTCCATCCTGACCATCCAATGTGATCAGACCATTTCCGTCACTATGCAGTCCTACGCTGTATGTCACTTCCTGCGGAGCCTCTATCCCGTCTTCTGCATATGTAACCATAGCGGCTGCGTTCACAGTTGTAGCTGCCAACATGCAGGCCAAACCGAATATACAGGCGCGTTTCAACTTGTTCCTATCCTGTTTCATTTCACCATTTCCTCCACTTTCTTTTTACTTTTCCCCTTTCCTAAATATAGCCAGGTTTTATGCCAAAACCTAGGAAACGCACTTTCCCTCTTTATTGGCCTGTGCCAAAAAGTAATCATAAGGAAGCTCAAGTGCAGTACAGATTTTCACATATTCATCGATACTAAACTTCCGCTTCCCCTTAAGTGCATAACCTATACGTTGACATGTAAGTCCTGTTTTTTCGGACAGAGAGACTAACGTAATTCCGCTTTTCTCCAGATAACCTGCTATTGCCTCAGCAATCATACTCCCACCTCCCGAAATTAAGAATTACTTTATTCATTTTCATATTAATACAGTATTTCTTTATTGTCAATCATTTTACCGCCATTAAATTAAGTAATTCTTTATTCCCCTTTACAAATTCGAGTTTAGCTTATATTATTAATGGAGAAAGAAGGTGATCAAATTGGGAGAGATTCGTGAAAACGTGCAGAAAAATCTAAGTTACTATCTTAATCTAAAAGGGATAAGTCAAAAACAGCTTGCTGAAATGCTCCACATTTCCCAGTCCGCTGTAACAAATTGGATTAAAGGAAAAAACTCACCGGATATCGAAATCGTGGCAAAAATTTGCGGAATATTGGATATTACCGTTTCTCAGTTATTCGGTACTTCAGGCCCTCAAAGCTATACGCTTTTAGAACAAACCGTAATCCTCCGCTACCGGCAGCATCCTGAACTTCAACACGCGATCAATAAACTGCTTGATATTGATGAACAACTTTTTGAAACCGAGGTATAAAGAATTTGAAAACACAAAAAAAAGAAAAGAAATCGTCTATGACGCCTTTTACCTTATGCATTTCTGCTTTGATCATATTAATCGTATTATGTGTATTAGTCATTATCTTCATCTTTGCTTTTTCTCATCGCTTTGGAAAAGGCGAAAGCATTTCGATCGCAGCAGATAATGTTAACCCAAACCGGATCAGGGTCATAGAACAATATTTAAAACCCGCACCAAATAATGTCTCCCCGGACACAGATAGTTTTAAAATCACCGTAACCCCTATCAGCAAAGGAGATACTGTCATACACGTAAAAAACAATACCTCCCTATTTTTTACCGGTAATATTATAATTCATGACCAGGTAACGCTTTCATTGAAGTCAATGGCCCCAAACAGCTCGGAAAATTTCAATGTGGATGTGTCTCTCGATTCTGATGCGGCCGACTACACCTGCGACGGTGAATTCTACACATTTGAAGATGCAGGCTTACTTCCTTTTGAACTCAAAGAAGAAGCTTTAGGCAATGACCAGTTTAAATGCTGTCTCTCCGTCTCCGACTTCGATGAAACAGCTCAGAAATCTGTGGCAAACTATTATTATATTCTGGATACCCTGTATAATTTTTCTACCGCTACAGAATATCAGTTATTTAACGAAGACGGAAGCATATCCTATGGAAAAATGATTGTAGACGCGGCTTCACAGTCTGTAAGTTATTATAAAGACGATCAATTAATATTTACGGAATATTACTAAAATATAAAAATATCCTGTGAGATCCAGGCCCTCTTTAAAGCCCCGGATCATCACAGGATATTTTTTCTATGGCGTTTTATGCTCTGTTTTTATGGCTTAAAAC
>CATZYB010000121.1 GCA_958426095.1 uncultured Lachnospiraceae bacterium | reverse complement strand
CGCGAAAAGGATGGCGTTATCTACTATATAAGGGGCATGCGGGAGGTTGATGGACATCGGATGGAACGTTACGGGATCCATACCCATTTTGTGGAGGAAGGAGAATCCTATATTCGCCTGATACAGGATTATGTGATGCCGCTGTATCAACCGGGGGATATTTTGTCGATCAGCGAAAAGGTTATTGCCATGTGCCAGGAAAATACAGTGCATATGGAGGATGTGGAAGTTGGCTGGATGGCACGGGTTTTAAGCCGGTTTGGCCATAGGACCAAAAGCGGTATCGGTGTGACAGAGCCTCATAAATTACAGCTGGCTATTAATATGCGGGGGACGCCGAGGGTGCTTTTTGCGGCGATCATCGGAGCCCTTGGAAAATTGATCGGCAAACGCGGCCTGTTTTATCGTATCATGGGTGTTGAAGTCGCCGGTATTGATGGATTTTATGAACATTCAGCTTTTGATACCTATCATGAGATGGCCACATTGACACCGAAAAATCCGGACAGAGTATGTCAGAGAATTGAGGACAAGACCGGAATTCCGGCGATGATCGTGGATGCCAATGACATTGATGTTGTTATTTTGGGGTCTTCACTGATGCTGCGCAGTATTGCAGACGATATACTTATTGAATATATAAAGGATAATCCGGCGGGACAGGATGATGAATGTACGCCGTTTGTGTTAATTCGGGATATCGGAGATGCTGAGGCGGAAAGTTATGTTCCGAAGATGGCGATTTCCGGCGAATAAATAGGACATTCCATTTTTCTTCAGAGTATGCTATGATAAACCTCGAGAGGTGATAAAGATGGCTGAACGGGATATGGATTTTCGTATGGAACGTCCGGGACTGGTAGAACCGGGACAGCATGTGACGATGACGGAATCCGTATTAAAAACCTTATCGGGGACGATGTATTATTACACAATTAATGACGCCGTTGCCATGTCCAATAATACGCCAAAACGGCTGCATCATTTAGAAGGTACGGTGAAATCCGTTGTGGAGGAGGAAAGCGTGTTCACAGTAACGGTGACGATTACCGACGAGCCGGATGGACGATAAAAGGGAGACATGGATGATGAAAAAAGTTTTTTTGTGTGAATATATTCATCCGGAAGCCTATGCCTGCTTAAAAGCCCATGCAGAAGTGATCCATGAGTGGGACAGACTGGCAGAAGCGGAAGCCCTCATCAATCGAAATCTGAAGATTTCAAAAGAAGTTATGGAAAGCGCAAAAGCGCTGAGAGTTATCGGGATCCATGGAACGGGAACCGATGATGTGGATATGAAAGCCGCTGAAGAATTTGGAATTCAGGTCTTTTCAGTGCCGCATCAAAATAGCCGGTCTGTTGCGGAAATGAATGTGGCGCTGATGCTTGCGCTGGTCCGGAAGATCGTACAGGCTGACCGCAGACTGACTGGCCGGAGAGGGCAGAATCTGACCGATGAAGGCCGGACTGGAAAGGCTTTCGGTGACGCAGGCCCGGATAGGATGGCTGAACTCCAGGGGATGGAGCTTTTTGGAAAGACGTTAGGTCTGATCGGCGTGGGAGATATAAGCCGTCAGACGGCGGATATTTGCCGCAGCGGTTTTGGGATGCAGGTCATTGGCTGCTCCAGACGCCTGACGCCGGAAAAAGCCAGGGAAATGCACATGGACTATGCCTCGTCAATGGCAGAGGTTTTTGAAAAAGCAGATGTGATCGTTGTCGGGGTGGCTCTGACGCCGGATACCCAGTGTTTAATTGGAAGAGAACAGTTTAAACAGATGAAACCGAGTGGGATTTTGATCAATACGACGAGAGGTGCGGTTTTGGATGAGCAGGCTTTATATGAAAGTCTGGTAAGCCGGGAAATAGGCGGGGCGGCATGCGATGTATTTACGGACGAGCCTGTGAGCGGCAGTCATCCCTTGCTTACATTAGATAATTTTATTGCCACGCCCCACTTGGGAGCAAATACGGAAGAGGCTTTGAAACGAGTCGGCATGGCAGTTGTAAAGGGCGTGTTGGAACGCCTGGATATACAGGGGTAGAGAAAAATGAGTAAAACGATATTTGTACTTTTAGATGCGTGCGGTTATGAAATAGCAACCAGATATTTAGGATATCTGGAACATATGGCGGACTATGGGCTGGCGGCCAAATATAAAGTCCGCGGAGAGCTTCCTTCCATGTCACGGCCGATGTATGAAACATTGATGACCGGGGCGCCGAGTCATGTTCATGGAATTACATGCAATGAAATCGTACGCCGTTCAAATCAGATAAGTATTTTCAATCTATGCAGAGAAGCCGGGCTGGTCAGCGGTGCGGCGGCTTATTTCTGGATGAGCGAATTATACAATCGGGCGCCTTTTGATAAACATCGTGACAGGATCCAGTTTGGCACAGGGGAAGGGCTGATTGATTATGGAATCTATTACTGGGAAGATTCCTACCCGGATTCCCACTTGTTTATGGACGGTGAGTTCATCCGGAAAACTTATCATCCGGATTTTATACTCTATCATCCGATGAGTATTGATCTTGCCGGACATACTTACGGGGCAGACAGCCGGGAATATGCCTGGAAAGTGGCTGATATGGGCGTTTTGATTGCAGATCTTCTGCCGTCCTGGCTTGAAGATGGATATCAGGTGGTGGTGACGGCAGACCATGGAATGGACGAAAATGGCGTTCATTGTGGCATAGAAAACCTCCAAAGAGATGTTCCGTTATATATTTTTAGCCCTTTGGTGGAGAATGGAAGATTTGAAGACTATTATATCGGGCAGAGGAGCATTGCACCAATGCTGTGCCGATTGCTTGGACTTACGGCTTCCGACGCGATGATCTCGCCGGAGGGAATCCATTTCAAATAAAAGAATTAGAAAAAATATGTTCTCTGAGAAAGCGTTGCCGCAAGCTTTCGAGAGAACATATTTTTTGCGTTTATCGTGTTCCGAAGATCCGGTCGCCGGCATCTCCGAGACCCGGACAGATGTAAGCATTTTCATTCAGGCAGCGATCCAGATGTCCGCAGTAGATCGGAACGTCCGGATGACATTCCTGAAAGTGTTTGATACCTTCCGGAGCTGCGATAATACACATGAATTTGATATTTTTACCGCCGTGTTCTTTAATGAAATCGACAGCGGCCACAGCAGAACCGCCGGTCGCCAGCATTGGATCAAGAACAACAATGGTTCTCTGGTCGATCGGCGCCGGAAGTTTGCAGAAATATTCATGAGGTTCGTGAGTCTCTTCGTCACGATAAAGACCGATATGACCAACTTTTGCGGATGGGACAAGGGTCAGGATTCCATTGACCATGCCAAGTCCGGCACGAAGAATCGGAACGATGGCCAGTTTTTTTCCGGCGATCATCGGTGAATGGCAGGTTTCAATCGGTGTTTTGATTTCTATATCTTCGAGCGGCAGATCCCGAAGCGCTTCATAACCCATGAGAACGGTGATCTCTTCGATGAGCTGACGGAATTCATTGGTTCCGGTGCGTTCATCCCGCAGCATGGATATTTTATGCTGAATTAATGGATGTTCCATGATAAAGACATTTTCTTTCATAATTTTTCCTCCTGATATGTTTTGCTTCCTTTATTGTAAAAGATATTTGCAGAGAGGTCAATGGAAATATCGACACAGAATTTACACAGGCTTTTCAAATCATTTTCACAAATTTTCCATTTTTGCACCATATTTATGTGGGATAATGAAAACACCTAAAATATGAGAAATGAGGGTGAGCAGTGGAAAAGATCCAGGAAGTTTTTAAGCGGTATGAGAAGAAATATTTGCTGACTCGCGAACAGTACAGCACATTGATGGAACGGGTAGGCGGACGGCTGGTATTGGATGAATATGGTCTTCATACAATCTGTAATGTTTATTTTGATACAGAGGGCTATGAGCTTATACGAACATCCATAGAAAAGCCGCATTATAAGGAAAAACTTCGGCTTCGAAGTTATGGGGTGCCAAAAGCTTACAGCCAGGTATTTATTGAATTGAAGAAGAAATACGACGGCGTTGTGTATAAGCGGCGGATACCAATGCGTCTGGAGAACGCGGAAAAATATTTATATTCAGGAATTATTCCGGAGGAACATTCCCAGATTTTAAGTGAAATTCAGTGGTTTGTAGATTTTTATGAGCCAAAGCCGACAGTGTTTTTGGCTTATGACCGAAGGGCCTATTTTGGAAAAGAGCAGGAGGAGTTCCGGGTAACTTTTGATGAAAATATACGTTACCGGGAGGAACGGCTCCATCTGGCCGACGGGGACCGTGGAATCGGTCTGCTGCCGGAAAATATGATATTGATGGAAGTCAAAATACCGGATAGTATGCCGTTTTGGTTTGGACATATATTGTCCGAATTGGAAATCTTTCCAATATCTTTTTCGAAGTATGGTACTTATTATAAAGAAAATTTAACACATTTATTTGGGGAGGGCCTTTTATATGCTTGACAGTGTGTTGTCATTATCATCCGCCGGGCTGACTGTACCGGAATTTATATTTTGTACGGCGTTTTCTATCATGTTCGGAGTAGTCATCGCGCTGGTACATATGTATAGAAATCAGTACTCGAAAAACTTTATCTTAACCCTGATATTATTGCCGGTCATTGTCCAGACGGTGATCATGCTGGTCAATGGAAATCTTGGGACTGGTGTGGCTGTGGCCGGGGCCTTCAGCCTTGTCCGTTTCCGGTCTGTTCCGGGAAATTCCCGGGAGATCGCATCTATTTTTCTGGCGATGGCCGTTGGTCTGGCCACCGGAATGGGCTATGTGGCCATCGGAGGGCTGTTGGTGACCATTGTGGGAATGGTCATGCTCTTAGTAGCGAATCTTCCGGTGGGACGGATGAATCAGATGATGCGGGATCTGAAAGTGACTATTCCTGAAAATCTGGATTACGAAGGTATATTTGACGATCTTTTTGCCGAATATACGACCCGAAATGAATTGTTGAAAGTGCGGACAGTGAATATGGGAAGTCTATATGAGCTTCACTATCATATATTGTTCCGGGGAGATAAAAGTGAAAAAAAATTTCTGGATGAGCTGCGGTGCCGCAATGGGAATCTGACCATTGTCTGCGGACGGGTGGCTCAGGAGAGAGAAGAATTATAGAATGGATAGGAGGTTCCAATGAATGAAAGGTTCGAAATATTTAGCCTGTCTGCTGTCCAGCGGTTTGGCATTGTCTCTGCTTGTCGGCTGCAGCGCTCAGAATAGCGGCGCTTTAACCGAAACAACGGTTGTTATGTCTGAAAGTATTGAAGATACAGAGCAGAGTCCTGAAAATGAGACGGCGGAGACCGGGGGTCTGACAGGAAGTTACGATGACGATGATCTGGATGAAAGCTGGTCCGAAGGAAGAGCAACGATGATTAAGTGTAATGGAGCGTCTTCTGAGATTTCCGGTGATGGTATTCAGGCAGATGGAAATATACTGAAAATTACTCAGGCCGGAACCTATGTATTTAGCGGAACAATGATGGATGGGCAGATTCAGGTAGATGCGGGAAAAGAGGATGTGGTACATATCGTCCTGAATGGGCTGGCGGCCAGTTCGGGGACCGGCTCAGTCATCTATGGGGTTCAGAGTAAAAAAATCGTGATAACCCTTGAAAATGGGACGGCCAGCACGCTCAGTGATGCGGCGGCTTACGTTTATGAAGATGATTCAGAGGATGAGCCAAATGCCTGCATTTTCAGTAAGGACGACATAAGTATTAACGGCAAAGGCACACTGGAAGTGACTGGAAATTATGAGGACGGCATCCGGAGTAAAGACAATCTGAAAGTCATTAGCGGAACGTTAAATATTACGGCACAGCAGCATGGACTGAAAGGAAAGGATTCTGTGACGGTGAAGGACGGGGAGATGACGATTACTGCCGGCGGCGACGGTATAAAATCCAATAATGATACGGAGGATGGCAAAGGCTGCATTCTGATCGATGGAGGTATATACCGGATCACAGCAGCCCAGGATGGTATTCAGGCGGAGACCATACTCCAGATTAATGATGGTTCCGGCTCGATAGTGAGCGGCGGAGGCAGCGCCAATGCAAGTTATGGTGAAAATGGCAAGGTACGCGAGGAATGGGGCCGGTGGGGAGGCAAAGACGGTCAAACGCCGCAAGAAAACAGGATGCCGGAAGATGGCCATACGCCGCCGGAGGGAGATATGCCGGGAGATGATCAGGCTCCGCCGGAAAATAGCGCCAGTGACCTGGAAGAAAGCGAAACCTCAGACAGTGCCAAAGGTTTAAAAGCCGGTTCGGCCATTTATCTCAATGGCGGGGACTTCACGATAGATTCATCGGATGACAGTATTCATTCCAATGGAAATATCACTGTCAATAACGGGACATTTGTGATGGAATCGGGGGATGACGGCGTTCATGCCGATAATGCGCTGCTTATTGCCGGAGGTACTATTCAGATAAACAAATCCTATGAGGGACTGGAAGGTTTAACGGTGGATATCAGGGACGGTGATATTGATGTGACGTCAACGGATGACGGAATTAATTCGGCCGGAGGCAGTGATACCCTGGCGGATGGCCGTCCGGGACAAAATAGTTTTGCATCGGGAGATGATTGCTGGATACGTATCAGCGGCGGGGATATTTATGTGAAAGCGGCCGGCGACGGCATAGATTCTAATGGAAATTTATATGTAAGCGGCGGTATGGTTGTGGTTGAAGGGCCTGAGGATTCGGCCAATGGCACGCTGGATTATGAAGGGGTGGCGGAGATCACCGGAGGAACTTTTGTAGGTACAGGAAACTCCGGCATGGTGATGGACTTTAGTGATTCATCAACGCAGCCTTCTATCAGCGTCGTTGCTGATACTATGCTCCCGTCAGGAACAATGGTAACATTAACAGACAGTACAGGGAAGGAGATTCTCAGTGTCTCTCCGACGAAATCTTTCGACTGTATTCAGATCAGCACATCCCTGCTTGAGGATGGCGAGACCTATACGGTGACCTATGGCGAAGGTCATTCGACGGAGATAACATTAGGCAGTCATTAAAAACAAAGACTTAAAAATTGCCCAACCTTCTTTTGATTCATAATGTATTCGCTCCTTTCGCAGTCAGTATACCTTTTCATGAAAGAAAAGTACACGACACAAAGCGAGAATGAGGATTTTTTCGTTAAAATTGTTTTGCGGAGTAAATACTAGAATTAAAATGAAGGAGGTTCGATAAAATGTCGAATAGTGTATATGGGTATATTCGGGTGTCCACGAAAGACCAGAATGAGGACAGACAGAGAATTGCCCTGGCCGGGTTTCCGGTGCCGGAAAAAAATGTTTTTATGGACAAATTGAGCGGAAGAGATTTTAACCGGCCTCAATATCGAAAGCTTATGAGAAAATTGCGTCCCGGAGACTGTCTGGTCGTTAAAGCCATCGATCGATTGGGACGTAATTATGAAGAAATTTTGGATCAGTGGCGGATTATTACAAAAGAAAAAAGAACAGATATCGTCGTGTTGGACATGCCTCTTCTGGATACCCGGCAGACGGGACGGGATCTGACAGGAACCTTTGTGGCGGATCTGGTGCTGCAGATTCTTTCCTATGTGGCTCAGACGGAACGGGAGAATATCAGACAAAGACAAAAAGAAGGGATTGCGGCCGCAAGACTTCGGGGTGTACAGTTCGGGCGGCCCAGAAAACCAGTGCCGGAAAACTTCGAACAGTTGAAAATGGCCTGGGAAAGTGGAAAAATCACTTCAAGAGAAGCGGCCAGACAGCTGGCGATCGCCCAGGATACATTTCTCAGATGGGTGAGGGAAAGGTAAAAAGGATAAAACCGATTTTGGAAAAAGTAGACTTTATCGTTCTTCGATGTTATAATGATAAAAGACGTTTTTGAGCCAAAAAAGACTAAAAACATGTCTTAAAATATGTAAGAAAGCCTGACCGATATTTCCTACTTTATCAGGCATATA
>CATZYB010000120.1 GCA_958426095.1 uncultured Lachnospiraceae bacterium | reverse complement strand
GTCTTTAGCCGCCTGACGGACAAAATCAACCACCGTATCAAAACTCTGGAACGGATGGAAAAGTAAAATATCTTTTCTTCGGATCTGGGTAAAAAGATCCTCTTCCAGATTAATATCCTTTGAAAGCTGAGGCTGATATTTTGGATATCTTAAATGCTCGTAGCCATCCATTCCACTGACCTTCATAAGGAATGTCAGATCCAGCGGACCACTGATCCGATAAATCGAGGTTTCTCCCACATTCATCGCTTTTTTCAATATTTTAAGAAGCCGTTTATCCATGCCGTCTTCCACTTCCAGACGGATAACCTCCCCCCACTGGCGACGTTTCAACTGCTTCTGAATTTCTTTTAAAAGATCCGCCGCATCCTCTTCGTCAATACTCAAATCCGCATTTCGCATGATCCGGTAAGGATGAGCACAGATCACTTTATAATTGAGGAACAGCTTTTGAATATTCATCTCAATGACCTGTTCCAGTAAAATCACTGTTTTATGTTCTTTTTCATCCGACGGGATCTCAATAAATCTCGGAAGGACCGACGGCACCTGGACCGTGGCAAAATCATATTCGGACTCGTCCTCCTTATCCGAAATCAAAGCGCCGATATTCAGCGACTTATTCCGAATCAATGGAAACGGCCGAGAAGAATCCACCGCCATCGGCGTCAATACAGGATACACATCCTGCTGAAAATACTGATCTACATAAGTTTTCTGCGACTCGCTCAAATCCTCGTAAGAGTCAATGATCGTCAAACCATTTTGCCGCAGCATCGGCTTTAAGGACCGATTGTAGGTTGTATACTGGGTACCTACCAGATCGTGGGTCTTCCTGCTGATAGCATCCAACTGCATCTGGGGAGTCATCCCTGCAATATCCGGTTTCTCATATTTTGCATTAACCATATCCTTTAAAGATGCCACCCGGATCATAAAAAATTCATCCAGATTGGACGATGTAATACTTAAAAATTTCAATCGTTCAAACAGTGGAATTGTTTTATCTCTGGCCTCGGCAAGTACCCGGTAATTAAAATCCAGCCAGCTCAGTTCCCGGTTTGTAAAATATTCTGCTTTGCTCACATCCATTCCAATTACCCCCTTCGTTTCTGCCTGAGAATCGGCCGGAGTCCATAAATCTGTTCAAAGAAATGGGCTCTGCTGTCCATCATCCCCTGCTCCAACGTAATATCATAAATGGTATTTGCCATGATTTTCAACGCATTATCCTTCACAGTGACCCGGATATCCTGAATCCGCTGCAGATGACTCCGGTCCATACCGTTTGCCAGCCGTAGAATGGCCGCCATTTTAAGCATCCGCACATAATCCATATGATTCATCTCACCGGCAACCTCCGCATATTCCGGAACTTCACTGTTAGAGTTAAACCGAATCACATTGGCAACGATCCTTTTTTCTGTTTCTGACAAACCGATGATCTCCGTGTTCAAAACAAGATAATACGTATTGTCCGTACCATGCATCATGTTCACATACTTACCACAGTCATGAAGAATTCCCGAAACCTGCAAAAGCAGACGGTCTCTCTGGGTCAGACCGGACACCTTTCGTATACTGTCAAAAATAGCCAGCGAAAGCTGTTCCACATTTTGTGTGTGATCCATGTCGCTTTCATAATGTTTGGCCACCTGCCGGGTAACCGAAATAATGTCCTCTGCAAAATCACGGGTATTTTTAGTCATATGATGACTTCGCACATAATCTGCCAGAATACCGTCACACAGCCCCACATTGGAAGCCCATACGACCTCGCCGCCCAGCATTTCCACAAGATTTTTGAAAATGATCATGGATGGCTTTAACACGGTAGCCGTCTCATAAGGAATATTATATTTTTTAGAAATATCCTCTTCCCGGCTCCGCATCAGTTTAATATAAAATTTTTCGAACTGGGAAACGGTAAAACTTTCTCTGTTTTTAGAAGCATTGACCGCATTCAGCAGCGTTGCTATCTCCTCACCGAGGACGATCACATGCTTCACCCGATACTCCCTGATGACAAGACGCTGCAGCGTCCGCAGTTCATTGCCGATATAATCTTCCATGACAGAGACAAAGGATGTGGTCTGCTGTTCAATATCTGCAAGGATCTCACGGATCCTAAGAGACCCCAGTTTCAGGTTCTGGGTCAGCTGCAAAGCTCCCTCTGCATAAACAGAAACCTGCAGACTTCCTGATGAGAGGTCCACCACGGCCATACCTTCTTTGGAAAGGGACTCAAACTGACACATCGTTCCGGCCAGAGACTGCAGTATAAGAAAACGCTGCTGAGCATTTCCAATAATCTGCACATCAAGTCCTGTCTGAAGCCGGATCTCATCCAGTACCAATTCCCGATTTTTAGCCTCACGCATGGCACTTCCTGCGTAAGCCACGTATTTTTCAATACGGTATTCCTTTAATTTATTCACAAAGCCACCCAGAACACCGCACAATTCCCTTACAGTGTCATGGGCGATCACCCCCGTATTATAGGTGTCTGCCCCAAGCTCGACAATTGAACGGACATACTCCACTTCCTGAATTCCGGTCCGTTTGGAAAACTGATAGATTTTCATTGCAACCTCACTTGATCCTACGTCAATGGCTGCCAGCATCTGTATGGGCATCCGTTCTGCCTCCCTCCTGCCTATTCTGCAATTCCTATCAGATGATTGATAAACTGCTGGGCTGTCCGTCCGGAACGTCCGCCGTGCCCAAGCTCCCACTTGACAGCTTCCTGTTCAATCATCTCTTCACTCATTGTAATACCATAACGTTTCGCCAATTCTCTGGCGATTTCCAAATATTCTTTCTGATTCGGTTTACCATAGTAGATTGATTCACCAAACCGGGTTGCCAGCGACAGTTTTTCCTGCATGGAATCTCCGCCGTGAACATCATCCGGCGCTTGTTTCCGATCGCTCCATGTCTCACGAATAAGATGTCTCCGGTTGGATGTGGCATAGATCACCACATTATCCGGCTTTGTCTCCAATCCGCCTTCAATAATGGCCTTTAAATATTTGTATTCAATTTCAAATTCCTCAAAGGACAGATCATCCATATACAGGATATACTTATAATTTCGGTTCTTGATCTGAGCGATCACATTTGAAATATCTTTAAACTGATGTTTATATATTTCAATCATGCGGAGTCCGTCTTTATAATATTCATTTAAAATTGCTTTAATACTTGTAGATTTCCCCGTACCGCTGTCACCGTAAAGCAAGGCATTATTCGCCTTTTTTCCCTGAATGAACGCTTCCGTATTATCTCTCAGCTTCTTCTTCTGAATCTCATAACCGACAATATCGGAAAGCACTACTTTCTCCGTCCGTGTAATCGGAGCGATCTCCGGTTCCTGGCCGTCGCTGACGATCTTAAAAGCCCGGTGAAGACCAAATTTTCCCACGCCATAATCCTTATAAAAATCTGTCAGTACATCGTACATCCGATGAACATCTTCCGCTGCGGCCAGCTGTCCATTCAGTTCATCGATCCGCTCCCGCAGGCTCTGACTGTAGATGATGCCCAGATTATCCGGACTGTGAAAAGTACGGATCATGCTGATAAAATGCACGCCCAGCTCTCTTTCAATATCATCCCATTCCACATCATAAGCTTCTTTAAAAATGCGCAGGTCATGCAGAGCCAGCTCATTAATGCTGCCCTCAATGGCGCCCTTCTTCTCACAGGACATACTGAACGCATTTTCATTGGTCGTCAAAAGATATGTAAGATATCCGTGCCAAAGATTTCCATTAAATCCATGATCTCTGGCAATGGTAACGATCTGGTTGATACACTGATACAGTTTATCGATCAGCGCCTCTCTGTCACATTCTTCATTCAGATAATTGTTGGCCACATCGGCCATATCATAAAAAATAGTTTCTGCAAAATTACGATATAAAATTAATTCATGCACTCTGATCTTCATCACTGCTGCTCCACTCCTATATAGTTTCCAAGAATACGAAATCCTTCCGTTTCAGACTGAATACCATGAAGAGCATTTCTTACTGCCTGCTCTCTCAGATTTCCATTAAAATCAACGAAAAAACGGTACTGCCACGGTTTCCCCTGTATCGGGCGGGATTCAATCCGGGTCATACTCAGTCCGTTAAAAATAAAATGACCGAGGATATTGTACAATGTGCCGCTCTCATGCGGTACTTCAAAGCATACACTGATTTTATTCGCATCCTTCTGGAATACTTTTTTGTGGCTTATAATGACAAAGCGGGTGAAATTATTATCCAGGTCATTTAATTTTTCTTTCAAAACAATCAGGCCAAAATTTTTTGCAGCCTGCTGGCTTGCGATGGCCGCCTGGCTCATATCACCGTCATCCAGAACCCGCTTTGCCGATGCCGCTGTGTTCTGAAGGCTGACCTGCTGCCATTCTCTGTGTTCATCTAAGAAACGGCTGCACTGCATCAGTCCCTGGGGATGGGAATAAACGGTGCGGATATCTTCAATCCGGCTTCCCGGAAGCCCCAAAAGGGCATGTTCGATCTTTATCATCGTTTCACCGACAATATGATTATCGTAAGCGGATAATAAATCATAGACATCATTGACGCTGCCTGTCGAAGAATTTTCAATAGGCAGGACGCCGTACTCAGCCTGTCCGCTGTGGACCGCTTCCATGGCATCTCCAAAAGTCTCCACGTTAAAGCCATCGATTTCCGAACCAAAGTAACTGTCCATGGCCGCCTGTGCATAAGCGCCCGGAACTCCGGTATAAACGACCTTTGTCTTCGGCGTCGTCACCATATCTTCAACCCGAAAGCCTTCCACATCCGTCCGTTCACTGGCCAAACGCTGATATTGGAGCATGCGGCTGACTGCCATGATCTGACCGAAAAGAGATTCCACGGCCTGACGATTAAAAGCATTCGATGTTTTTTCCGTTACTTTCTGTATTTTAATCTTTTCCCGCTCTTTATCCAGAACCGGTTTCCCAACGCTTCGTTTGAAGGCAGCGACATTTTCCGCCACCGCCATACGCTGTTCAAAAAGACTGACAATCTGGTCATCAATAACGTCAATCTCATTACGTAATTTCACTAAGTCTTCCATTGTCTCCTACTCCTTGTCCACAATTGCCTTATTGGCTTCATATAAGTCAAACCGCAAACGGTCTTTTTCCATTTGAGAAAGGAATGCGCCATTTACAGCATTTTGATTCATCTGATAAATTTCATAAGGTGTGAAACCAAGATACCGTTCAAGCTTCCGATATTCTTCGGCCAATGTGATGCCGGACACTCTCAGGCGGTCCGTACAGACGCACACCGGAACACCTCTGTCAAATAGTTTACGTATCGGATGATGACTGTAATTTTCCACCGAACCCAGTTTCAGGTTACTGGCCGGACAGCATTCCACGACAACTTTCCGGTTGATAATTTCCTGCAGAAGATCATCATCATCTAAAATGTGTAAACCCTGGCTGATCCTCTGAGCGCCATAACGAATGGCTTTACGCATACTGTCCGTATTATATTGTCCGGCATGAACTGTAAATGGAATATGTTCTTCCTTGATCAGTCCAAACAGCCAGTCATAAACTTCGGTTTCATAAAGCTTTTCTTCCAACAGAAGATCCAAACCGCAAACCCCTTTACGCAGATGCTTTTTCGCTTCCACAAGGGTCTCAAAAGCTTCATGTTCATCCATTTTCGGTATGATACAGAGTACCAGATTGGCACGAATACGCCGACTTTCCTGCATTCCTCTGGTCAGTCCTTCCAACGCAGCAGACACAGCGTCTCCCTGGCGCAAACCGCCCAGTGTACATTCTGATGGTGAAAACCGGATTTCCGCATACATGACACCCTGAGCATCCAGTTCCCGAACCATCTCTGTCATGGCACGACGGATGGCACGACGCTCTTGAAGCACCCAGTCTGTCATATCGCAAAGCTCATAAAACTCGGCGACATCCGGACAGTGGTCCGGAGCTTCCAGATAGTTTTCAAGTTCGGAAGCATTATAAGTGGGCAAAGGGACATTTCTCTCCTTGGCATATTCAATAATTGTTGCCGGTTTTAAAGACCCGGCCAGATGTACATGCAGATCAATCATGACTCAATTGCCTCCTTCTCATTCAATGCTTCTCTTAACTGGTGAATTGTTTTCTTTTCCGTCGGATGCCAGGCCCAGCCGGCTATCTCGTCCAGCGGTTCCAGCACAAAACGTCGGTTTATCATATCCGGATGGGGTACACATAAATCTTTTGTATGTATGATTTCTTCGCCATACAAAAGCATGTCCAGATCAATGGTCCGCGGTCCCCAGTGAATCTTGCGCTCTCGGTGTAAAATCAGCTCAATTTCCTGCATTCGCTTTAAAAGAACTTCCGGCGGAAGCCAGGTCCGCAGTTTCAGGCACCCATTTAAAAATTCATCCTGGTCTGTATAACCATAAGGTTCTGTTTGAATCAGAGCAGAGACTTTCTCCACCTGAATTCCCCGTGTTTCTGACAAAAACCGGATGGCAGACCGGATATTTTCCTCCTTATCTCCCATATTACTTCCGATTCCTATATAAACCTCCTGCCATTCCCGACAAGCTTCGACATACACGGTGCCGAAGGGTATCGGTATCGGGGCTTCAGGCTTATATAACTCTACACGTACTTTATTAAGTTTGGGAAAATTTATCATTAAATCTTCGCAAATTTCTCCGGCCACCCGCTCAATGAGCTGATAATTCTGCCGCGTCATAATATCTTTGATAAACTCACAGACTGTTCCGTAATTTACGGAAGTCTCCAGATCATCTGTATGCTCCGCTTCCCAGGTGTCCAAATATAAATCTGCCGAAACATAAAACATCTGCCCGTTTTCTGTCTCCTCCGGATATACGCCATGATGGGCAAATACCTCCAAATCTCTTATCCCAATGTGTCCCAAATCGATTCCTCCCGCACTTTCAAAATCGCCTCAGTCATTTGAATTGCCCGGCGGTTGGCTTCCACGTCATGGACACGAACAAAGCTCATTCCGGCCATAACGCCCATTACCGTCGTCACTAAGGTTCCTTCCACTCTCTGGTCTGCCGGTAAATCCAGTGTCAGCCCGATCATGGATTTTCTGGAAGTTCCCAATAATACCGGGTATCCTAATTTCCTGAAATCATCCAGATGCTTCATGACGATCAGGTTGTGTTCGTAGGTTTTACCAAAACCCACCCCCGGATCCAGAATGATTTTGCCGTCTTCAATTCCTGCCGCCTTTGCAAGACTCAAAGTTTCTTTTAAATCGTTCAGACAGTCTGTCATAAAATGCCCATAGTCCGGCGCCTTCCGGTTATGCATCAGACAGCACGGCACTTTTGCTCCGGCAATAACCCCGGCCAGCTTTTCATCGTATTTTAAGCCCCAGACATCATTGACCAGATCCGCTCCGGCAAGAATCGCCGCCTCAGCCACACCGGATTTATAAGTGTCGATCGAAACCGGCACATCAAACCGCTCTTTCACGGCCTCGATCACCGGAATCACCCGCGACTTTTCTTCTTCATCGGAAATCAGTGTATGTCCCGGCCGGGTTGATTCGCCGCCGATATCGATAATATCGGCCCCTTCCGAAATCATCTGTTCCGCATGTTTTAAAGCCTTATCTAAAGTTGTATATTTACCGCCGTCAGAAAAGGAATCCGGCGTCACATTTAAAATACCCATAATATAGGTATGTCCTGTCAATTCAAATTCTTTTCCGCCAATGTTCATTGATTTTTTCATGCAATCACTCCCGATGTCTTTTTATCTTCACTCCAGTCACATTCAGCCGCCGCCGGACAGGCGTAGCAGGCCCGGGATATTTTATCCGCCCGGTAAAGAATCCGTCCAAGAGGGGTTGCATCCGCCGCCGCTTTATCCCGATGGCTTAATATGGCCTGACAAATTTCTTTATTTTCATTCGCTGTAAAACCGGACGCCATTAATATTCCCTCCGCCAATCTGGCGCTGGAAATATGATGCGGAATCCCTTCTTTATATTGCAGATAT
>CATZYB010000119.1 GCA_958426095.1 uncultured Lachnospiraceae bacterium | reverse complement strand
ATGGCTTTTCAGGAGGTCCTTAACTATTTTTCAGATATTGACCTGACAGAAGAACAGATGGAACAAATCTATGATGCCATGGATAAAGTCCATGTGGATTTGGCGAAAATAGATGATGCCGATATGGAGGAAGATTTTCTGGACAGCGAGGAAGCGGAGACTGTACCGGAGATCGATCTGTCTGTACCGGAAGGGATCAGTATGGAAGACCCGGTACGTATGTACCTGAAAGAAATCGGCAAAGTTCCTCTTTTGTCTGCGGAAGAAGAGCAGGAGCTTGCTGAACGAATTGAAGCAGGGGATGAAGAGGCGAAAAAGTGCCTTTCAGAGGCGAATCTCCGTCTTGTTGTCAGTATTGCCAAGCGTTATGTGGGCAGAGGAATGGCGCTTCTTGATCTGATCCAGGAGGGAAATTTGGGATTGATGAAAGCCGTGGAAAAATTTGATTACCGAAAGGGATATAAATTCAGTACCTATGCTACCTGGTGGATCCGTCAGGCCATTACCCGTGCCATTGCCGATCAGGCCCGGACGATCCGTATTCCGGTTCATATGGTGGAAACGATCAATAAATTAAGAAGAACTTCCAGACAGCTTTTGCAGGAACTCGGACGGGAAGCTACACCGGAAGAAATTGCAGAACGAATGAAGATGCCGGTGGAACGGGTTCAGGAAATCATGAAGATTTCCCAGGAACCGGTATCTTTGGAAACTCCGATTGGTGAGGAAGACGACAGCCATCTTGGGGATTTTATCCAGGACGACCACGTTCCGGTTCCCGCAGAGGCGGCGGCCTATTCTGTACTTCAGGAACAGTTGGAGGAAGTTTTGGCGACCCTTTCAGACAGGGAGGCAAAAGTGCTTCGACTGAGATTTGGCCTGGATGACGGCCGGGCCCGGACTCTGGAAGAAGTAGGTAAAGAATTTAATGTGACCAGAGAACGCATTCGTCAGATTGAGGCGAAGGCACTGCGTAAACTCAGAAGCCGGGGAAGAAGCAGTAAATTAATTGATTTTTTATCGAATTAGGAGAGGGCTATGCAGAAAATATCACATAGATTGATTCAGGTGGCGGAAATGGTTCCGGAAGGAGGTCGCCTGGCGGATGTGGGGACAGATCATGGTTATGTGCCTATATGGCTTTTGGAAAAAGGGCGCATACCATCAGCCATCGCTATGGACATTAATCCGGGGCCGCTGCTTCGGGCTCGGGAAAACAGAGATAAATACGGCTATCAGGAAGTCATGGAGCTGCGGCTTTCAAATGGCCTGGAAAAACTTAAGCCCGGGGAGGCAGATACGGTTCTCATAGCCGGAATGGGCGGCCCGTTAATGATCCAGATTCTTGAAGCCGGTCGGAAAAACGGCGAAGGAGTTTCTGCCTGGGTACTCCAGCCCCAGTCGGAGATTCCGTCAGTACGCCGTTATCTGATAGAACATAATTTTTCCATCGTTGATGAAATCATGCTGATCGATGAAGGGAAATATTACATGGCAATGAAAGCTGTTCCGGGCAAAGAGGCGGCCTGGTCAGAAATAGAATATTTATTTGGGAAGCTTTTGCTTGCAGAACAGCATCCGGTGCTTCTGGAATTTATAAAAAAAGAAAAAAGAATGTATACAAAGATTTTAGATCGATTGAGGGAAAATGATCAGTCCGGTACGGCCAGATATGGCGAAGTTACCGCATATTTGGAGGCATTGGACCGGGCGATGAACTATTATAATAAGTAGGTGGATACATATATGAATGGGAAAGAATTGTACGGGCTGTTTCAGAAGTATTTTCCGAATGAAGCAGCGCTTTCGTGGGATAATGTGGGACTTCTCTGTGGCCGTATGGATAAAGATATCCAAAAGGTTTACGTGGCGCTGGATGCGACGATGGACGTCATCGATGAAGCTGTTCGTGTCGGGGCTGATCTGCTGCTGACCCATCATCCTATAATTTTTTCATCGATCAAACGTATTGAGGAAAATGATTATATTGGCGAACGGCTGCTTCGTATGGCAGAAAATCATATAACCTGCTATGCTATGCACACAAATTATGATGTCAAACGTATGGCGGACCTGGTTGTTTCTAAAATGGGACTTAAAAATCTCCGGGTATTGGAACCGACAACGGACGATGGCAGTGAAGGTATTGGATATACGGGCGATCTGGAAAATCCGATGGCCCTGGAAAAATATGCCCTGAAAATAAAGGAATGGTTTCAGATTCCGGATGTACGTATTTATGGAAATTTAAAACAGGAAATCCGACGGGTATCTGTATGTCCGGGGTCGGCCAAGGGCATGGAAGATTTTGCGCTGGCCCAGGGCGGAGAAGTGTTGATCGGCGGTGACTTTGGACACCATGAGGGGCTGGATTGCCTGGAAAAGCACATCGCTGTGATCGATGCAGGACATTATGGGCTGGAACATGTGTTTATTGATGATATGGCGGAGTTTCTGGCTGTCCATTGTCCGGAAATCCAGGTATACAGGGCGCAGGAAGCCTGTCCGTTCCATACAATTTGATGAGAAGGTGATATAGTGGAAGAAAAAAACAGGATTCAGGTCAATGTTCTTGATGAAATTCGGGAGTATCCTTTTGGAGTTTCATTGGAGAAAATTGCCGGAGATTTACAGGACAGATATCCGCATCGTATCATTATGGCGCGGTTAAATGGCAAGTTAAAAGAATTATACAAGCATGTCAGAGAAGATGCAAATATAGAGTTTGTGACTACCGGAGAAAAAATCGGTGAACAGTCTTATCGGAGAACCGCCACATTGATGCTGACAAAAGCGGCCGCCGATATTCTTGGAAAAAATGAGAAACTGATTGTTCAGTTTTCTGTGCATAAGGGATATTATTGTGAGATTGCCGGACATATGCTGATTGAGCAAGAGCTTCTTGAAAAACTTCAGCAGCGGATGGAGGTCCTGAGGGACAGAAACCTTCCGATCATCAAGCGGACAGTAACGACGGAAGAAGCAACCGCTGCATTTGAGGCAAACGGAATGACTGAAAAGGTCAAGCTTCTCAAATACCGGAGAGCATCCCGGGTGAATATGTACCAATTGGAAGATATTTGTGACTACTATTATGGCTATATGGCGCCGTCTACCGGCTACATCAGTCGGTTTGAACTGATTCCTTACCGTGAAGGCTTTGTGATGCAGATGCCGGTGGCCGAAGCGCCGGAAATAATCCAGAAGTTTCAGCCGTCGGAGAAGATCTTCAATGTTCTCAAGGAATCTACAACGTGGGGAGAACGTCTTGGAATATGCAATGCAGGACAGTTAAATGATTGCATTGCCAACGGGGAATTCATGGAGCTGATGCTTGTCTCAGAGGCCCTTCAGGAAAAGAATATCGCAGATATCGCTGAGGATATTTTTAATAGCGGTAAACGCATCGTCCTGATCGCCGGACCCTCTTCCTCAGGAAAGACGACATTTTCGCACAGACTGAGTGTTCAGCTTCGGGCAAAGGGGCTGAAGCCGCATCCGATCCCGGTGGATAATTATTTTGTGGACAGAGAAAAAACACCGAGGGATGAAGATGGCAATTACAATTTTGAGTGTCTGGAAGCTCTGAATATTGAACAGTTTAATAAAGATTTAATGGCTCTTCTGGCTGGAGAACGGGTAGAATTGCCGATCTTTAATTTTGTCAGCGGAAAATCCGAGTACGGCAAAAATAACTTCATGCAGATATCCGATGAGGATGTTCTTGTTATTGAAGGCATACATTGTCTGAATGACGCGCTGACTTACAGTATTCCAAAGGACGATAAATTCAGGGTTTATATCAGTGCCTTAACCCAGTTGAATCTGGATGAGCATAACCGGATCGCCACCACTGACGGGCGGCTGCTCCGCCGGATCGTCCGGGATGCGGCCCATCGAGGAACCCAGGCAGCCCATACGATCGCCATGTGGAATTCAGTGCGCCGTGGAGAAGAATTCAATATTTTCCCATATCAGGAAAATGCTGACGCTCAATTTAATTCAGCACTGATTTACGAACTTTCTGTGTTGAAGCAATTTGCGGAACCTCTGCTGTTCCGGATACGTCCGGAACAGCCCGAATATGAAGAAGCCAAACGGCTTTTGAAATTTTTGGACTACTTTATCGGCGTTACCAGTGAACATGTTCCAAAGAATTCTATTTTAAGAGAATTTATCGGAGGCAGTTATTTTAATGTTTAGAACTCTTTACAAATAAATGAAAGAGTGATAATATAATGTTTCAAGTCTGTTGAATGGTCGCGCCTGTATATACCGAAAGGTTTCAGGTGAGGAAAGTCCGAGCTTCACAGGGCAGGATGCCGGATAACGTCCGGTGGAGGTGACTCTAAGGAAAGTGCAACAGAAATAAACCGCCGGCTTTTGGCCGGTAAGGGTGGAAAGGCGGGGTAAGAGCCCACCGTCTCTCTGGCAACAGGGAGAGCCATGTAAACCCCATCCGAAGCAAGACCGTACATGAGACGATACGGCGGCCCGTCGTGCCTCAGGGTAGGTCGCTGGAGCTTCCTGGCAACAGGAAGTCGAGATAGATGACCATTTTTAACATAACTCGGCTTACAGACAGACTTGGAAAAAAGATGCTGATTTTCAGTGTCTTTTTTCTGTATTATCAGAAAACAATGTCAGACAAAAGAAGGTAAGAATATACAATGAATGCTTTTAAACGCGCGGTGGGCGTTATATCGCCGATGGTGATTTTTATATTGATCCAATATCTGGTAACATTTTGTGCGACCCTTATGTTTATGAACAGCGCAGTAGCGCCGGAAGCCGTATTAAACGATGCTCAGACACTGGAACTGAGAAATGCGGCTTATGAAATGCTGAATAAAAATGTGGTTTTGATTTCCGGAATTGCTTCAGTCATTTCTATTCCGATTTTTTATCGAATGTTAAATAAAGAATGGATGAAACGGCCCTATCGTCTCCAAACGCTGAAACCGGTGTATAAGAAATATATCTATGTAGCGCTCGTGGCTATTGGCCTGACAGTGGCTTTCAATCTGGGAGTGAATGCTTTTGAATTCTTCCGGTATGATGTGGATTATGCCCGGATCGCACGGGGGATTTATTCTGAACCATTGTATCTGCAGGTTCTGGTCATAGGTTTTTTGATGCCGATCTCGGAGGAATTGATGTTTCGGGGACTTGTCTTTGAACGGATCAGCAACTACGGCAGTGAGACGGCCGGCGCTGTTTTGACAAGTCTTTTATTCGGACTTTATCATGGCACGATGATCCAGCTGGTTTATGCTTTTGTTTTTTCGCTGCTCATGATCTTTGCTTATAAACGCTGCGGAAGTTTTATAGCGCCGATGATCTTTCATATTATCAGCAATTTATCGTCTCTGGTCATGAACCAACTGCGTCCGATGTCCTCCATGCAGTATTCAATTGGTATTGTTCTTTTTTGTATGATCGGACTTTTGGGACTTTATGGATTGAAAAAGGGCCGGTTTTTTAAAGTGATCTCTCTGGAAGATTATGTGATCGAAGATAACGATGTCGGATCAGAGACATAATTGTCGGAAGATTGTGATTTACCCTGGGAAAAAATGGCGATATAATCATTGACAGAGAGAAAAAAATCGTGTATGATAAACACATGGTGAACAAATGTTCGGAGCGAAGCTCCAGATGGGAGAAATGATATATGGGAAACAAAGCAGACAAAGCAGATAAAGTCGATAAGATGAAAGCGCTGGACGCAGCGATCGCACATATAGAGAAGCAGTACGGTAAAGGCTCGGTGATGAAACTGGGCGATAACAGAGCAAATATGGATGTGGAAACTGTACCTACCGGAGCATTGAGCCTGGATCTGGCCCTTGGACTCGGCGGCGTGCCTAAAGGACGTATCATCGAGATTTATGGTCCGGAATCTTCCGGTAAGACTACAGTGACTCTTCATATGGTTGCTGAAGTCCAGAAACTTGGCGGTATCGCCGGATTTATTGATGCGGAACATGCCCTGGATCCGGCCTATGCAAGAAATATTGGCGTAGATATTGATAATCTTTACATTTCTCAGCCGGATAATGGTGAGCAGGCGCTGGAAATTGCAGAGACGATGGTTCGTTCCGGTGCCATTGATATTGTTGTCATTGACTCGGTTGCCGCCCTTGTACCAAAGGCTGAAATTGACGGAGAGATGGGCGATGCCCATGTGGGTCTTCAGGCCCGTTTGATGTCTCAGGCCCTCAGAAAACTGACGGCAGTTATCAGTAAATCCAACTGTGTTGTTATCTTTATTAATCAGCTTCGGGAAAAGGTCGGTGTAATGTTCGGAAGTCCGGAGACGACTACCGGGGGACGGGCATTAAAGTTTTATTCATCGGTGCGTATGGATATTCGGCGTATTGAATCTCTGAAGATGAATGGCGAAGTCATTGGTAATCGTACCCGTGTTAAAGTTGTTAAGAATAAGATTGCTCCGCCATTTAAAGAAGCGGAATTTGACATTATGTTTGGTAAAGGGATTTCCCGGGAAGGCGATATTCTGGATTTAGCCGCGAATGTAGATATTATTGTGAAGAGCGGCGCATGGTATTCTTATAATGGTGCAAAGATTGGACAGGGCCGTGAAAACGCTAAGACCTATCTGAGAGATAATCCGGAAATTATGGAAGAGGTCGCACAGAAGGTCCGGGCGCATTACGGACTGGGAGGCGCCGGCGAAGCGGCGGAAGAAGTCAAAAAGGATGAGACTGCGCCAGTGGCCGAAGCCGCCCAGGAAACAGTGAACGAGACAGAAGAGTTATAAGAGAAATGGAAAGGCCGGTAGATTTACCGTCTTTTCTTTGATCATGGAGTGCGGATATGCTTATATCATACATTGAGAAAAAGGGACGCAATAAAGTAAAAGTGACATTGGCTGACGGAGAAAGCTTTTTGATCTCTGAAAAGGACTGGCATTCTTTTGGCGAAGAAGCCGGCAGGGATATGGCCGATGAGATTCTTGAAAAAATATATAGGGAATATATGCTGCCAAAGGCCAAATTACGGGTGCTGAACCTGCTGAAGGTTCGGGATCGGAGCCACAGGGAACTCATTCAGCGTTTAAAGATGGACGGATTTCCGGAGAAAATTATCCATCAGGCCATCGATTATGCAGACAGTTACCATTATGTGGATGATGCCCGTTTTGCCCAAAATTACATAGAGTATAAAGGGCGGTCGAAAAGCCGAAAGGAACTGGAATATGAATTGGCAGCCAAAGGCATAGATTTACATATACTGTTGGAATCCGAAGAGGGGATGGAGCTTCCGGAGGACAGAGAAACAATCCGCCGTTTGATCGAGAAGCGCTGGGGAGAAAATCCGGATCCGGAGGTTAAAGAAAAAGACCGAATGATGCGTTATTTAGCACGCCGGGGCTTCAAAGGCGGCGATATTCTGTCGGTTTATAGAGATTTGGGCATTTGAGACAATTTTTTTACAAATATTTAGTCAATATGTCAGTATAACCATGAAATCCACTTGACATAATTATAAAAAAGTTATAGAATCTAAGTGTTGTATTTATGTACAATTAAAACTAAATAAGGAGGTGCTCCTGTGCCGTTAATTACTGCAGTTATAGTTATTGTTGCAGCTGTTTTAGTTACTGCCCTTATCGTTTGGAATGTGGCGATTTCTTATAGAAAAAAAGTCGTAGAATCCAAGATTGGTTCAGCAGAGGAAAAAGCTCGAGAGATCATTGACGAAGCTATGAAAACCGCTGAAGCAAAAAAACGTGAAGGCCTTCTTGAAGTCAAGGAAGAAGCTTTAAAGAATAAAAACGAGCTTGAAAAAGAAAGTAAGGAACGCAGAAGTGAATTGCAGAAGTACGAAAAACGTGTACTTTCTAAAGAAGAAGCTGTGGACCGTAAGGCCGATTCCCTTGAGAAGAAAGAAAATCAGTTGGCATCGCGCGAGGACAGGTTGAATAAGCAGTTGGCAGAAGTAAATGAACTCAGCCAGAAAAGAGTACAGGAACTCGAAAGAATCTCAGGTTTAACCTCCGAACAAGCAAAGGAATATCTTTTAAGAACGGTTGAAGATGACGTTAAGCATGAAACCGCAATGTTAGTTAAAGACCTTGAAAACAAGGCAAAGGAAGAAGCGAATAAAAAAGCAAAGGAATACGTGG
>CATZYB010000118.1 GCA_958426095.1 uncultured Lachnospiraceae bacterium | reverse complement strand
TTGTCTCTTCCGTGTTTGTCAAAGAGGCAAAATCGGCATTAACCGACTGCCCCTTCACCACTTAAATTACTTAAATGTTTTCTTTCCGAGACGGACGTCCTCAACAAATCCGGCAATATTTTCCGGCAATGCATTCAATAAATAATTTCTGTCCTTTTCCCGCCGTTCTTCAAGAATCTGACGAATTTCACGGCAAGTCTGTTCAACTTCGTCCTTAAGCCCCTGGGCCGACAGACGCTGCGCTCCCTGTCCCAGAATGATCACCTGTTCCAAAGCGTCGGAGGTTGCCACCGTTACCTGATATTTCCGGTTCATCCGGTGGACTGTTTTCTCAATATACTGGTCTGCTGTCTCTGCTTCCTTTGTATAAACAACATAAATATTGTGATATTTAAATACCTGTCCCGGATTTCCCTCCACCTTGTAAGCGTCAAAAACAAGAATCAACGTATCTTTTTTAAAGCCCTGGTAATTACATAAAATATCCATGAGCGCATTTCGTGCGCTGGTAATATTGACCTCGGACAGGTCTCTCAGCTCATCCCAGGAGAAAATGATATTATAGCCGTCAACCAACAGATAGCTTTCCTCCGGCTTCTTCTCCGGCTTTTTTTCAACATTTTCCCGGATTGGCGGACGCTGTAATTCCCGTCGTTTTACAGGCCCGTAGGTTCTCTCAAAAATCTGCTCCAGTTCCTTATCCTCCGCCAGCCCGCCGCTTAAGGCGCCCCGTCCGGCTTCGGCCCCCGCACCGCCGTCCGGCTTTCTGACAGCTCCCGGCTCCCCGGTTCCCGGCGCTTCTTCCCCGTCCCGGCCAAAAGATTTTAAGCAGCTTTCCAGGTGCATATAATCCGCTACTTCATCCCAGGCAACCGTAAATCCTGCGCCATGGGCGCAAAATACGGAGCCTGTCGGATTTTCCAGATCGGCCTCCGCATCATAGCCCGCCGCCTCGATGACTTCTTCCGCATTATGGCAGGGTGCGTACCCGCCCGGCGTACAGGTAAGGTGCCCCATACCCTTTGTATAAGCCGTCACCTCGGAGGCATATTCCCGCATATTAATAACCGGCGCTCTGCCGGTAATGACTGTCATGGCTCCCTCCGGTTCCGGCGAGGAAAAGCTTCCCTGCATTTTCTGAATATCCGTCATCGCCCGTCCCACCTTATCCGACGGAATTTCCAGAGAAAATTCATATATTGGCTCCAATAATACGGATTTTGCCTGTTTCAATCCCTGCCGCACGGCCCGATACGTCGCCTGTCGGAAATCTCCGCCCTCTGTATGCTTTGCATGGGCCCGTCCGCTGACCAGAGTAATTTTCATGTCGGTAATCTCGGCGCCGGTCAGTACGCCCCGATGATTCTTTTCCGCCAGATGGGTCAAAACGAGACGCTGCCAGTTTCTGTCCAAGTCATCTTCACTGCAGCGGCTCTCGAAGATCAGCCCGCTTCCCGGCTCTCCCGGTTCCAAAAGCAGATGAACTTCCGCATAATGGCACAGCGGCTCATAATGTCCGACGCCCTCCACTGTCGTTTCTATCGTTTCTTTCTAGACAATATTGCCTGTGCCGAAGTTCACATCCACGTTGAAACGCTCCGCGATCATACTCTTTAAAATCTCTATCTGGATTTCTCCCATGACCTTTGCGTGAATTTCTCCCAGTTCACTGTTCCATACAATTTGAAGCTGAGGTTCTTCTTCTTCCAACTGCTTCAATTTCAAAAACATGTCATGGACGTTCGTCCCCTCCGGCAGCTCAATCTGATAGGTCAGTACCGGCTCCAGAAGCGGCACGGCGCCCACGCCTTCAAAGCCAAGCCCTTCCCCGGCCCGGGTCTTTGAAAGTCCTGTCACTGCACAGATTCTTCCGGCCTCCGCTTCATTCACCGTTTCATATCCCGCACCGGAATAAATGCGTATCTGATCCACTTTTTCTCCGTTTTCCAACGGCATTTTCACTTTTAAAGAACCGCCGGTAATCTTCATATAGGTCAGCCGGGTTCCCTGAGCATCCCGGGAGATTTTATAAACCCGGGCTCCAAAATTCTTCCCATAAGACGGCATCCGGGTATATTTCTCAATTCCGTCCAACAGTTCATCAACGCCCTGCATTTTCAAAGCCGAACCAAAATAGCAGGGAAACAGCTTCCTTTCGGCAATGGCTGAAATAATTTTTTCTTTTTCGATCTGGCCGGATTCTACAAAGCTGTCCAACAGACTTTCATCGCACATGGCCAGATTTTCAAAAAAGCTCTCTGCCGATTGATCAACGCCAAAATCCACACACCGCTCCCCAAAACGGCCATTCAGCTCTTCCAGAATATGCTGCCGGTCCGTTCCTTCCTGGTCCATCTTATTAATAAAAAGAAAGACCGGTATCCGATGCCGTTCCAGCAGCCTCCAAAGCGTCAGCACATGGCCCTGTATGCCGTCGGCTCCGCTGATGACCAGAATCCCGTAATCCATGACCTGGAGGGCCCGTTCCATCTCCGCCGAAAAATCCACATGACCCGGTGTGTCCAGCAGCGTAACATCCATCGAATCCAATGTCAACTCCGCCTGCTTTGAAAAAATCGTGATGCCCCGGCTCCGTTCCAACGCATAAGTATCTAAAAAAGCATCCCCATGATCCACCCGGCCAAGCTTGCGAATACTTCCGCTCTGGTAAAGAATTCCCTCGGCTAGCGTTGTCTTGCCCGCGTCCACATGGGCCAAAATGCCGAGACATATATGCTTTCTATCTTTCATTTGTTTATTTTCTGAGGTTTCTCCCATAGGAAATGCCCCTTTCTGTCTCTGTCATAATTCATTCATTATCATAGCACAGAAAGGGGCGTTCGTCGATAAGTGAAAACTTTGCCAAATCATTTTTTGATTTCCCAATATCCTGTTTTTTTCGCCCCAACGCGCGCAATTATTTCTCTTTCAACCAATGATTTCATAATTTTTTGAACATGGCTCCGGGCGATCTGTAACTGCTCTTTAATTTCAACTTGTGTAATATACGGATTCTTTTGTATAAGTTCTAAAATTTTTTCCTCATTTTCATTTAAAGCCCTATTTAAAGCCCTATTTAAAGCTTCATTTTTAGCTTCATACATTGCTATTTTATAATTCAAATTTTTCAATGTCACCATAAACAGCACTCTATCTGAATAGAATTCTGGTTCCATTCCCTTCTGATAGTTTGCGGCATTTTCATATGCTTCGCGAATTTTATTTAATCCGCTCCCCTGACGTTCCATATATCCCAGTCGTCCAAATATATCCGCCAGTACCGGATTTCTTCTTGTAGACGGAATTGCATTAATGTCCCTATCCTGTACTTTTGTCCCGTCCGGCATCCCACCCGGAGAATATATTACAAGACGATCATCAAAAATATCTATATGCACTTCACTGCCATTGACCAGATAATCTCTGTGGATCAGCCCATTAACAAGGCTTTCAAAAACACTCCGTTCACAAAAATCCGGCATTTCAATTCTGGAATCAGGTGTTTTTTTCCAGAGTGTTTTCATATTTCTCTTTACAAAACGGACGCCTTCCTCCAAAAGGATGATCAGACTTCCGCTATACTCTGCACTGTCCAGAGCGTCGATCTGACCCCCGCTCTTATCCAGCCCATTCCAACGTGTGCAAAACAGCCGGGAATATCGAATTGGACAATTATCTGCAAGTAAAGCCCCTGCATTGGTCAGCTTTCCTTTATCATCCACAATTCCAAATGATTCGAAACTTTTCTCCGGCATACTCGCCCTGTTCCATTCCATGAAACGCTCCCGCAGTTTTGAAAAAGAAAAATCTTTGAAATCATAGTCTGTTATCAAAGAATCAAAGGAAGAATTTTTTCCACGCAGCACAAGCCTTTTCAACTCTGCTGCGTTTGCAGTAACTGACTCATTCCCAATCCGAATAAAAGCCTCCATACTTCCATCTCCATGATAATAATAAGGAGTTTCTTGTCCTTTCATCACCTCAACAGTAAGTAGCTTTTTTCCTTCCTCTGTACTGTGGATCTGCATCACAATCTCTGGGAAAGGATCAATTCGTTCCTTTATTTTCTGACTGACAAATTCAGATGCTCTTTTTATATCCTTAATTCCGATTACAGTATCATCATCTGCAACACCAAAAATCAATACACCGCCATTTCCGTTCGCAAATGCACTGACACTTTTTAGCCAGCTTTTTGGTTTCCGCATTTCTACTTCCTGCTTTTTATCATATTCGGTAGTTTCTCCCAAAAACTCTGATAATTTCAAATCCGCACCTCTTTCCTGAATCTGTCAGACGGTGCCCGACAAATCTAATATCAACTGTTTTCATTGCTTTACTCATACTTACTACTGGACTATACAGACATATATGCTTTCTATATCATAGCATAGAAAGGGGCGTTCGTCGATAAAACATTTTTTATGCAATTACTTTAAAAGGATACTCCGGCTTCAATTATTCTTTCAAATGCAATGTCTCCACGCACATACTCATAGTCATCCAACTTTATTTCGTTAAACCCGAATTTCTTATAGATATGAATTGCCGCTTTCAGTCTACTATTTGAAAGAATGAACAGCCTCTTTGCCCCGTGGTCAATGGCCCACTGAACAGCAGCTTTAAAAACAACGCTTCCGCAGCCCTTGTGAGGCCTGTTTTTATTAGATGCCAGTTTACAGATTTCCCAGGTTCCGTTTTCCATCGGCTTTGCCATACAGCAAGCCAGCGCAATATCGTCCTCGACAGCGAAGTAGATCATCGCACCATTTGCCAATTCCTGATCTATCTCTTCGAATGTCTTGATATCCTCGTCTTCAAGAAAACCAAAATTGTCAACAATCCAATCCTTGTTGAACCGGATAAAATCTTCTTTATATTTTAAATCGTATTCAATTAATTTCAACTCATTTACCCTCCAGAATTTCTGTAATTTCACCCATAAGATCAGTCAGTCTATCCAGATCGTTTTCGGATAAACCTGTGAGTTCTTCTGCAATTTGCCTGTTTGATTCTGCCATAAGCTTCTCGGCCAAACGCGTACCGGTTTCAGTAAGGGAAATGACAGACCGTCTCAAGTCTGTATCGGATACTTCTTTTTGTATGACAGCTCTGTCTTCAAATCGTCTTAGTATGCGGCTCAAATACCCTTTGTCAACATGGAGACTACTTACAATATCTGTGGCACTGATTTTTCCCTGCTCATATATTTCATACAAAATCCGGGCCTCTGCCATAGAATAGTCGGAGTTTAGATATTTCTGTGTCAGCAAGTGGAAAAAAGGCAGATAGAAGCGATTAAATCTTCGTATGTCAGATGCAGCTTTCTCTATTTTATTCATAATGATTGACCTCCGATAATTTTAATTGATTTTGTCAACAATATAATTGTACCACAAAAGGTTGATTTTATCAACTAGATTATCAACAAGCGTATACTCTGTCACATGGCAACACAAGTTCATGGTGATCTGGATGGAGGAATGTCCAATATCAGTTCGCAAATGTGTGCCCTTACGGCAAATCTAAAATGCCACTTTAGATTTGCCGAATTTATGTTGACAAGCGGAGAAATTCTGGCTAAAATAAAATTGTAATTTAGATTTGCCGAATATTTTTGTTTGAATTACCTATACTAAAATTGGAAGGGAGAGAACAATATGGCATATATTAAACGAGCGGCGGAAGATACGATTGCGCGGCTCTCTGAAATGTTCCCTGTGCTGTTAGTGACTGGTCCCAGGCAGGTGGGAAAAACAACCCTTCTGCAAAAACTCGCAGAAGCGCAGCGAAGCAAGGGACTGATGCGGAAGTATGTAACCTTGGATGACCCCGATGTGAGATATTTGGCAAAACATGATCCTGCGCTGTTCTTGCAGAGATATTCCCCTCCGGTGCTGATCGATGAAATTCAATACGCAACAGAGTTGCTGCCTTATATTAAAATGAGCGTGGACCGTTCCAAAAAAAAGGGAGACTTCTGGATTACAGGATCACAGGTCTTCCGGCTTATGAATAACGTCAGTGAAAGTTTGGCCGGACGCGTCGGCATCGTAAATTTATTAGGATTGTCCGATGCTGAGATTTACCAGGAGCCAAGCGAACCGTTCCAGACGTACCCAGCGCATTTGATGAACCGCTTGTCTGTAAGAACGCCCCACGGCTTAAATGAAATTTACAACAGGATTTTCAGAGGCTCCATGCCAGAACTTTATGCGGATGGAAATGTTGATTGGGAGACATATTATCGCTCCTATGTAGATACGTACCTGCAGCGGGACATTCGCGATCTTGCACAGGTAGCTGACGAAATGCAGTTTTACAATTTTATGACGGTCGTTGCCGCTCATACTTCAAAGCCTGTAATCTATGAGGAACTGGCAAACATGGCTGGAGTTTCGTCGCCAACGGCAAAAAAATGGCTCTCCATTTTAGTGTCCTCTCATATTATTGCTTTGGTGCAGCCATATCATAATAACGCATTGAAACGCGTTGTCAAAATGCCGCTTCTTCATTTTTTGGATACTGGTTTAGCCGCTTACCTCTTAAAATGGGGCAATCCTGAAGCACTGGAAAAAGGGGCTATGTCCGGTGCCTTCTTTGAAAGCTATGTGTTTTCAGAAATCTATAAGAGCTATTTGAACGTGGGAAAAGAACCCCCTATTTTCTATTACAGGGATAGGGACCAAAAGGAAATCGATCTGCTTCTTTACCAAAATGGCGTGCTTTCTCCAATCGAGATCAAGAAAGCGGCATCCCCAGGAAAGACCGCTATCAAAAACTTTAGTGTTTTAGAGCCTGTGACCCAGGCAGAAGCCTTTGGAGGCTTGGAGTCTCTAAAGGTAGAAATCGGAACGGGAAGTGTTGTCTGCATGGCAAACGACTTACTGCCCGTAAATGAAAAGAACTGGTATGTGCCGGTTTGGTTAATTTAAAAACAGGCAGAGATAGGGATTCCCTTATCTCTGCCTGAAAACGTATGGTCACAACAATGCCTTACCTAAATGACATTGCCCACAAAAAGCGGTCGCGGAAAGACCGCATACTGCAGAATTATCTGCTGCGCTTTTTCTTATGGGTGTAAACGGCCGTGCCGGCCAAAGCTGTGCCAGCCATAAGCATTATGAAGCTCCACAATGCAATATTGCTGTCATCGCCCATCTGCGGACTATTGCTGCCTTTTCCTGCATTGTTGCTCTGTTTGTCGGAGCCTGTAGGACTGGCCGGTTTGTAATTCGGGTCGGAAGCGCCGCAGATGGAGCATTTTCCGTCCTTATAACTGTGGCCAGTGGCTTTAATGACCGTATCGGCAAGGGTGATTTCTGTCTTGCCCTCCGCATCTCTGAAATGTTTGCCGCAGATATCACACGTCCAATATTCCGTATTACCCGCCTCTGTACACGTCGCGGCTTTCGCCGGGGTCTTAGTCAGCTTGTGCCCGGTTGCTTTAATGACCGTATCGGCAAGGGTGATTTCTGTCTTGCCCTCCGCATCTCTGAAATGTTTGCCGCAGATATCACACGTCCAATATTCCGTATTACCCGCCTCTGTACACGTCGCGGCTTTCGCCGGGGTCTTAGTCAGCTTGTGCCCGGTTGCTTTAATGACCGTATCGGCAAGGGTGATTTCTGTCTTACCTTCCGCGTCACTGAAATACTTGCCGCATACATCACAGTACCAGTATTCGATGTTGCCGTCCTCCGTACACGTCGCGGCTTTCGCCGGGGTCTTAGTCAGCTTGTGCCCGACTGCTTTAATAACTGTATCGGCAAGGGTGATTTCCGTCTTACCCTCGGCATCGCTGAAATACTTGCCGCATACATCACAGTACCAGTATTCGATGTTGCCGCCCTCCGTACACGTCGCGGCTTTCGCCGGGGTGTGAATCAATTTGTGGCCAGTTGCAGAAATAACCGTATCGGCAAGGGTGATTTCCGTATTGCCCTCCGCATCTCTGAAATATTTGCCGCATACATCACAGTACCAGTATTCGATGTTACCGCCCTCCGTACACGTCGCAGCCTTGGCCTCGGTTTTGACCGCATTATGTCCGAGCATCGAGCCCACTTTTTCACGGGTATCGGTGCTGCCGCAGCGGTCGCATTCTGCCGTTTCGGTTCCGTCGGCCGTACAGGTCGCATCGTTGTTGTACACATAGTTTGTGAAGCTGTGATTATCCGGATCGACGTCGC
>CATZYB010000117.1 GCA_958426095.1 uncultured Lachnospiraceae bacterium | reverse complement strand
TAATGCTGCCTGGTATTTCTGGATTGCGGGTTTGTGAGGAAATTCGCAAGACCTCTACTGTACCGATTTTATTTTTAACAGCAAAAGCACAGGAATCAGATAAACTGATTGGCCTCACGGCCGGAGGCGATGACTATCTTGTAAAGCCCTTTTCGTATTCGGAACTCAGCGCACGGGTTAAGGCGCTGTTACGGCGGTATTGCATTTATCAGGGCAAGGGACAGCCGGGGACGACTTACGATGGCAACCGGTTAGCATCCTGCGGAATTGAAATTACCTTAGACCATAATCAGGCCTGGGTACGGGGGAATGAAATTGAACTGACAGAAATAGAATATCAGATTTTACGCCTGCTGATGCAGCACCCACAGAGGATTTATTCCAGTCAGGTGATTTATGAGAAAATTTGGAATGAGCCGTACTTCCCTACTTCAAATGGAACGGTTATGGTCCATATCCGTAAGCTCAGGCTGAAGATAGAGGCAGACCCTCAGAATCCTGCCCGTATCAAAACCGTATGGGGAAAGGGGTATCGTTTTGGATTGGAGAGTGACTATCGGACGGAAAAATAGGCGGTATAGTCTTGCGAGGCAGTTTGTAGGCGTGCTGCTTATAATAGGAGCCGTGTGTGTTTTCCTATTTGCAGTTCTGCATTTTACCGTAAGCTCTGCCCTGCAATATTATTTTGAAACGTCGAGTTTTCAGGAAAGAGCAACCGAAAAACATATTTCTGAATTTCAGAGCTATGTACGGAATAACCAGATTGCCGTTTCCGATACAGAAAAGCTGACGGAATGGGTCAGGAGAAAGCCGATGCTTCTTCTGGAAATCTATCGCTCGAATGTCCTGCTTTATACCTCGACAGCGCCCTACAGTGAGGAAGTCAGTGAGAATAGTGAGGAAACGCCCTATTATTCATGGAGATATTATTACATAGTAGAATTTGAAGACGGAGAGGCAGAAATCCTGCTTTATTCGGACGATACATATCAATTCTATACGGCTGCCACAGTGGCAGAGATTGTGATATGCTGCGTTATATTTCTACTTCTGTTTTCAAAAAGCTGCCGGAAAAGTATCCGTTATATCAGCCAGCTTAGCCATGAGATTCAGGCCATGGAAAGCGGTGATTTGGATTTTCCCGTCACAATCCGGGGAAACAATGAACTGACAACACTGGCGGAATGCCTGGACGCCATGCGTCTGGCGTTTCGGAAGCAGCAGGAACAGGAGGCAGAATATTTTGCGGCAAATCAGGCGTTGATTACTGAAATGTCCCATGATTTGCGGACGCCATTGACAACACTTCGTATTTATACGGATGTTTTGCGGTATCAGAAATACCAGGACGAGGAACAGCTTCAAAGCTATTTGGAGAAAATCGATGCAAAGGCAGAGCAGATCAAACAGCTTTCGGAAAATATTCTTGCCTATTCTCTGATTGCACAGGAGCGTTCTGTGGAATTGGAACCACCGGCGTTATTCCAGTGTGTATTTGAAGAACTGTTGGCGGAGGCTGTCATTACGATAGAACAGTATGGCTATGTCTGTAAACTGGAAATTGCTTGGGAACCGGTGTTGCTCTCGGTTCGGATGCAATATATGCGAAGGATTATGGACAATATCGTGTCCAATATTCTGAAATACGCAAGTATGGCAGAACCTGTTGAAATTCGGACTGTGTATAACCAGGAACAGGCCGGGCTTATATTTGCGAATCGAACGCGGCTGGATGCTGAAGAAAAAGAAAGCACCCGGATTGGATTAAGCAGTATCGGTACAATGATGAAGAAAATGAATGCCGTTTTCTTCACAGAAAAGCAGAATGACAGATGGGAAATCAGCTTGCTGTTCCCGATAGACAGTACAGAAAATATCGAGACGATGGAACAGGAAAAGCAGCAGGATTGAAAACAGGAGATTATGGTCATGAAAAATGTATTAGAGTATCTGGAAAAAAGCGCTGAGATCTATCCAGATAAAATTGCCATTGTGGATGAACACGGCAGTTATAGCTTTCAGGAAACGAAACAAAAGAGCCGTTTGGTCGGAATTGCTCTTGCAGATAAAATTAAAATCGGTTCACCGGTAGCAGTGATGCTGGAGAAAGGCTTTTCTGCGCTGTGTGCTTTCTGGGGGATTGTGTATGCCGGAGGCTTTTATGTGCTCTTAAATCCGGAATTGCCGGAAGATCGGCTGAACGGGATTCAGAATGTCCTGAAGGCAGGATATGTGATTACCGATAGAGAGCATCAGCATGTTGCAGAAAGGATATTTCCGCCCTCCTCTATCCTTTTGACAGAAACTATGGGTGAAGGCGTTATTGATGAAGAGGTTTTGTTGACTATCCGGTCCCGCATGATTGATACGGATCCGCTGTATGCCAATTTTACATCCGGTTCTACAGGAATTCCCAAAGGGGTGGTAGTCAGCCATCGCTCCGTAATTGATTTTATCGATGTGTTCACAAAACTTTTTGACATTACAAAAGAAGATGTGATTGGGAACCAGGCGCCCTTCGATTTTGATGTGTCGGTAAAGGATATTTACGCTGCACTAAAAACTGGCGGGACGCTGGTGATTATTCCGAAAAGACTTTTTTCGCGGCCCAAGGAATTGCTGGACGAGCTCTGTGACTGTCGGATTACCGTTATGATTTGGGCGGTTTCGGCCCTTTGCCTGATCACTACCTTTCATGGATTGGACTACAGGACGCCGGATACGGTACGAAAAATCCTTTTCAGCGGTGAGGCTATGCCGATTAAACATTTACGCATATGGATGGAACATCTGCCGGAAACGCAGTTTGTCAACCTCTACGGGCCTACGGAGATTACTTGTAATTGTACCTATCACAGAATAAAACGGGACAGTCACTATCCCCAGGGGATTCCCATTGGCAAGCCTTTCCCTAATGAGCACGTATTTTTGCTTGAAGGCACCGATGAAATTACGGCGCCGAATGTCATCGGTGAAATCTGTGTGCGGGGGACGGCGTTAGCTCTGGGGTATTATCGGGCAGCGGAACAGACCGTGAATGTATTTACGCAAAATCCGCTGAACGATTGCTATCCGGAACAGATTTACCGTACCGGAGATCTGGCCCGCTATGGAGAAGATGGGGAGTTGTATTTCTGCGGCCGCAGGGATTTTCAGATTAAATATATGGGGCACCGCATTGAAGTGGAGGAAATCGAACTGGAGATTTCTAAAATAGAAGGGATCAGCCGGTGCTGCTGTGTATTTGATGAAGAAAAGCAAAAACTGTACGGTTTTTATATCGGTAATGTGGAGAAAAAAGAACTGCATAAAAAACTGAAAACAGTTTTACCTGTTTATATGGTGCCGGGAAAGCTTTGTCAGCTTGCGGATTTCCCTATTACCTCAAATGGGAAAACGGACAGAAAAAAATTATTGGAAAGGTTAGGATAAGGTTATGGATGATATGCGGATTAGGCGATTGCTCAAAACAGAGAATACGCCTTTTTACATATTTGATCTGGATAAGCTGCAGCAGCGTATTCAGTTTTTGCGGGAAAATCTGCCGGCCTCGGTGGAACTGTGTTATGCCGTAAAAGCGAATACATTTATTTTGGAAGCAGTCAGTCGCCTGGTAGACAGACTGGAGATTTGTTCGCCGGGAGAACTTCGGATCTGTCGTCATCTGAATCTGCCGGAATCAAAATTTATCATATCAGGCGTGTATAAGGAACAGCTTCTTATGTGGGAACTGATGACAAATGGAAATGACGTAGCGCGTTACACGGTGGAATCCATGACGCAGTTTCAGCTTTTATATGAAACAGCCAGAGAGAATAGAAAAACGATTCCGGTACTTCTGCGGTTGACCAGCGGCAATCAGTTTGGCTTAGAAGAACATGAGATTGAGCAGCTGATAGCAGCTTATAGGGACAGCTGCGTCATAGATATTTGTGGAATCCAGTATTTTTCCGGTACACAGAAAAATTCGTTAAAACGCCTCAAACGTGAAATTGTGTATGTCGATCAGTTCCTGGAGCGTTTATACGAGACGCAGGGGTATTCTGTACGGGAACTGGAGTTTGGACCTGGATTCCCAGTGGCATATTTTGAAGGAGAAACTTTTGATGAAGGAAACTTTCTGAGAGAGTTTTCTACAATGCTTTCCGAGATGCTGTTTGACGGAAAAATTGTATTGGAATTGGGGCGCAGCATCGCCGCAAGCTGCGGAAGTTATGTAACTAGAGTGATGGATTTGAAAACAAATCATCAGCAGAACTATGCAATCGTTGACGGTGGAATCCATCATCTGGTCTATTACGGTCAGTCTATGGCGATGAAACATCCTGTATGCAGAAAATTGTCTTCAGGCGAAGAGGAAAAAGCAGAGAACTGGAATATCTGCGGTTCCCTGTGTACAGTCAATGACATTCTTGTAAAACAGATTCCGCTGCCTGAGTTGTGGATTGGGGATGTACTGGTCTTTGAGAATACAGGCGCCTATTGTATGACAGAAGGGATTTCTTTATTTTTAAGCAGGGATTTGCCGGAAGTCATCTTAACGAAGGAAAATGCGGTGCCCCAGATTGTACGGGACAGCATACGCACAGATTACTTAAATACGCCGAAAGCGAGGTAAAAACATGGAAAAACTGATTGAAATTTTAGAGGAAATTCAGCCGGAAGTTGACTATGACACCTGTAAAGAACTGATTGACGGGCATTATCTGGATTCTTTATCCATTTTGTCTTTAGTCGCTGAACTGGAAGAAGAGTTCGATATTACAATCCCAGCCGTTGAGATTATCCCGGATAACTTTAACTCTGCCGAAAGGCTTTGGAATATGATTTTACGGCTACAAGAGGAGTAACATGATGCCAGCAATCACATCCTACTTTTCATTTGAGTACATGGTACTTTTTCTGCCGGTAGTCATGGCAGTTTATATGGTTCCCTTCCAGAAGTTCCGCCGGCTGGTTCTGCTGCTGTCCAGTTATGCTTTCTTCTGGGCTGTCAGCGGAAAGCTGATTGTGTATTTATTGTTTTCTACGCTTTCCATTCATCATATGGGGCTGTGGCTGGCGGATATTCAGGGAGCGTGTAGTAAAACTCTGGGGATTTCACCGAAGGAAGAACACAAGGCTGTTAAACATCGGTATTTAAATCAGCAGAAAATGGTGCTTGTGATTGCGGTGGGGCTGCACATTGGAGTCCTTCTATTCATGAAGTATTCTCCCTTTTTTGCCACAAACATCAACACACTTTTCCGGCTGGTACGAATTCCGGTCACCGTATCGGTTCCAGCTTTTGTGCTTCCCATCGGGATTTCATTTTATACCTTGCAGGCGATGTCCTATATTTTTGATGTGTACCGGCAGAAAATTCCGGCAGACCGGAATCTGTACCGGCTGGCACTTTTTATGAGTTTCTTTCCCCAGATTATGGAGGGGCCGATTTGCCGTTATTCCGATACGGCAGCACAGCTTTGGCAGGCAGAACCTATGAAATGGAGAAACGCGGCTTTTGGTATGCAGCGGATTTTGTTCGGCCTGATGAAAAAACTTGTGATTGCCGACCGGTTAAATTTGCTGATAAAAAATGTCTTTGCCAACTATGCCGAGTACGATGGTTTTGTCATAGCTATTGCCGCCGTGTGTTATACCGTACAGCTTTATATGGATTTCTCCGGCACGATGGATCTGGTAATCGGAACGGGAGAGATTTTTGGCGTGAAACTGCCGGAAAATTTTGAGCGCCCCTTCTTTTCCAAGACCATATCGGAGTTTTGGAAACGGTGGCATATCACCCTTGGCGCATGGTTTAAGGATTATCTGTTTTTCCCATTGTCCATGTCAAAGCCTCTGAAAAAACTGACTTCCCGTGCCAGAAAAAAGATGGGTAATCATTTCGGTCCTCTCGCAGCAGGCTCTATTGCGTTGCTTTGTGTATGGCTCTGCAATGGTTTATGGCATGGAGCCGGATGGCACTATATCTTTTTTGGTATGTATCATTTTGCGCTGATTCTGTGCGGAAGTATCGTGGAACCGCTGGTTGGCAAAATAACAGAGAGACTACATATAAGGAGGGATTGTCTTCCTTATCGCTGTTTGCAGATGTCTTGCACTGCAATACTGGTCTGCATCGGCGAATTGTTTTTCCGGGCCCATGGGCTGCGGGCCGGTTTGGCTATGTTCAAAAAAATTGTGACGGAGTTCACCTTTACAACCGTTCGGAACAGGGCGCTGTTTACTTTTGGAATGGATAAATATGACTATTATATTGTTGTATTTGCTGTTCTCATAATCTTCCTTATTGGAATCATACAGGAGATGAAGATTCCTGTCCGTACGGCGATTGCCAGGAGAAACATTGTAGTCCGGTTTGTAATTTATTATGCCCTCATTCTGTTTATCGTAATTTTTGGGGCCTATGGGGCGGGCTACGTACCGGTTGATCCAATTTATGCCGGTTTTTAGGAGGTGGATTATGGTTTATCTGAAAAGGGGCCTTACACTTGTGGTGTTTACAGTTGGCCTTATATTTCTTTTGTCTATGGCGTCCTGGATATTTGTGCCTAAGAACAATCAGCAGGAATACGGGATGGAGGAAATAACGGCAAATGGGATATTAGGTGAACAGGAAAATACGATAGATGTTCTGGTTTTGGGCGACAGCGAATCCTATTCTGCGATTACGCCGATGCAGATGTGGAAAGATGCCGGGTATACCGCCTATGTCTGTGGAACGAGCGGGCAAATGCTGGAATACAGTAACACTCTGCTGCACCGGGTATTTGAACGTCAGAAACCGAAGATTGTAATACTCGAAACGGATGCCATTTACCGGGATATGACACCAGGAACCGTCAGATTGAACAGGTTAATCGGATACTTTTCCGTTTTTCAGTATCATAATCGCTGGAAAGCTCTGCGCCTGAGCGATTTTGGAGGAGAAGTAAACTATACCTGGACAGATGATTATAAGGGATATGCCCACAGTGTACAAGTTGATTCCGCCAACAACACGGAGTATATGAAGCAGACAGAATCGGCTGCGGAAATTCCCAACATCAATGTGCAGTATGTAAAAGAAATGAAGGCTTTTTGTGACCGGAATCAGGCAGAGTTTATCTTGTTGAGCACGCCAAGCACGGTAAACTGGAACAGCGAGCGCCATAACGGGATATGCAGGCTGGCAGAGGAAATCGGATGCGAATATGTTGATTTGAATGTGATGAATGACAAGGTTCAGATTGATTGGAGCAGGGATACCAGAGATAAAGGGGATCATCTGAATTACTTTGGAGCTGTGAAGGTGACAAAATTCTTGACAGATTACCTTATGAAGAAAAATACTCTGACAGATCACCGCACAGATGAAACCTATGCCAAATGGAATGATGCCTTGAAACGATATGAAGCAGCGGTAAAGTGAAGCGTATCTTACTGCGAGTGTAAAACTTGAATGATGAAAGGAACTGATTGTATGGAAAAACAGAATTTTTGGAGAGGAATCGTGTCCTGTGTATGTCTTATTATCCTGGCAATTCTTATCTTGGCGGCAAGATTTACAGTTCCAAGATTAAACTCATCAACGCATGATATTCCAGAAACTGTAACGTCCGTCTCTGACGAGCTGACAGAAAGTAAAAATGAAATCAAAACAATTAAGCCAGAATAGTCAAAGGCTAAAGGAAACAAAAAGCAGCCTCTCGGCTACTTTTCAGGCGCAGTATCAATTAAAGCTTTCGCAGTTGCTTTGACGACTTCCAGAGAACGCTCATCGCAAGCTGAAAGCATACGGAGGAGGTTTTCTACTTCAGAATCTTTAGACGGCTTCTCAGGGTAGAAAATCAAATCCGGTGATATAGACAGTTCTCGAATCAGTTTATAGAGGACGTCATAGCTGGGTTTTTTGCCTTCGTTCTCGATCCGATATAAGTACCGCTCGGTAATATCAACTTTGTTTGCCAGAGCTTCTATTGTGATATTGGCTTTCTGACGGGCGAACTTGATAATATCGCCAAGCGTTTCAGGATAATTATGCACTTATAGTTCACCTCCAACTATAATTATATTGATACAAGCCATGTTGATAATGGCACGATAATTCAATTATAGATGGCATGAAAGTTCGCCGTTTCATGAACTAAATATAGCGGCCCCGCCAAATAAAAAAAACGAGGTTTTGACGGGGAGCTTTGTTATGCCGATTCCCTTCAATCCCAAGTTTTTTGAATTGGAGGGATTTATTATGCGTTGGTCTTCCTGCGCTCCG
>CATZYB010000116.1 GCA_958426095.1 uncultured Lachnospiraceae bacterium | reverse complement strand
AGACGCCGGACACGGCGGCCCGCTGGCCGTTGCATCCGGCGTCTTTATTATGGCTTGTTTCTATGCATTTAGAACCCCAATACGGCGGCAACGGGATAAAGAATACCGCCGCCCCAGCAACCACGCCGGAAAAGCCTTGAAATTTCAGTCGTTTTCAGACTCTAAATGCGTAGGTTGGCGGGCTGTTTGGACATAGCAAAGCCCCGGCAGCGTGGCCGGGGCCTGATGATCTTTACTTAATTCCATGAAGATTCCTGTATTCCCTGGGACCGAGGCCATAGACTTTCTTGAACAATTTTGCAAAGTGGCCGGAATTGTGATACCCGACTTTAGCCGCAATCGTAGCAATTCCATAATCAGAATTTTTTAGCAAAATCAGCGCCTGGTTTAACCGCAATTCCTTGAGATATTCATACGGCGTTGTCCCATAATACTTCCGAAATGCCAGTTGATACCGGGCTGTACTCATACCCGCTATCTGGGCAAGTTCTTCCCCTGTCGGGTATGCGGCCAGATCATTTTTCATCACCGTTACCGTTTTTCTTAAATTGCGGATGTCCTTATAATCCAGCTTTACAGAAATATGCTTTTGTTCCTGCTCCATGCCTTTCACAACAAGAGAAAGAAGCTCCATTACTTTGCTTTCCAGATAGATTTTCAGCGTATGCCCCTCTGCCTGACAATCCCGTATCTGCTGGAACACAAAGTTGAGTTCCGGCAGACTGGGGTTTTTGAGAATGTAATCCCTTGCAGAGTTGAGAAGTTCGGCGTTGTTCCTGTCATGCAGCCGAAAATAAGTATTGAAGTATTTGGGCGATAGAATCACTTTCGTAAAACGAACAGGCTTCCCGCCCTCGCAATAGGTGTAAGTTTTCTTCTGTGTGTTTAGATAGCAATAAATCCCCTTATCCACCTGATTCTTTTTCCGTCCACCAATCTTGAAAGAACTGCTGTCCGTTTCAAACTGGCTGATCTCCATATAGTCCTCTGAAATTTCAGTGATCTTTTCAAAGGTGTCCTTGGGCGTATAGTCACCAATCAAAATCAAAAGAAGATCGTCCTCAAACTCGATCAGTTGGAACGTGCCGTTTCCGTATTCGGAAAGCATACGGTAGAAAAAAACACCGTCGCCGCAAAGCTCCTGCACCCTTGCAAAGTGCATGGCTTCGGGGAGCTGTAACAAATAGTCAATTACAGATGGAACCATTGTACCGCCGCCTCCTTTCTCTACTTGATAGTATATCATACCGGCTTTCTGCGCGCTACTTCAAAAAAAGGTGACAATCCAATATTTATCGGTCACGATTTTATAAAATATATGAAACAAAAACGCTGAAAACCCCAGAAATATCAGCACTTTCAGCGTTTTTCAAAATGCAAACAGTAAAGCGGGGTGGCTATTGAAATTTCCACTTCGCGCGGGTAAAGTAGATTGTGTCAGGTTAGCAAAATCTAACTGGCACATTTCAAAGAAAGGGGTATCGTTTCGATGGAACAAAAACGAACCGGATTATCATACGTTTTTACTCTTGCGAAAGAGGAGCGCGGCAAGTTAAGCCTTGGGATGCTGCTGGCGGTCTTTTCGTCGGCCCTGTCTTTCGTCCCGTATTTGGTAGTCTACCAAATCCTGCTTCTGATAATCAAGCAGGAGGTGACGCTTCCCGCAATGCTTGGTTGGGCCGGAATCGGCATTGCCGCAGCAGTCTTACAGGCAATCCTGACATCCTTTGCCGGTATCTGCTCTCATACGGCGGCTTTCAACACCATGCACAGAATCAAGGTCAGAGTATTGGAGCATATGTCCAAATTCAACCTTGGATTCTTTCAGGAACACGCGCCCGGACAGATCAAAACAACCTTGTTTGATGATGTGGACAGGATTGAAACCTTTCTGGCCCACAGCACTTTGGAACTGGCCCAGGCAATCGTCGTTCCTCTGATGATGTTCATTTTCATGCTGCGGCTGAACTGGATTATGGCGCTTATCATGCTGGTTCCTATGATCTTGGGGATTGCAATTCCGATGGCCCTCATGGGGCGCTACCCGGATTTGACGGACGAGTTTGCAGGCGATACGGAAAAGCTGAACGCTTCCGCAAATGAATTTATCACCGCTATGCCGGTTATCAAAATGTATCACCTTACAGCCGAAAAATTTGAGCAGTACCGAAATTCCTTGAAGATATATACAGACTGTTGGATTAAGATGTGTGAATCGTCCTGCAATCCGCTGTCTATCGCTCTTGTGGTTTTGGATTCTGCCATTCTGTTCACGCTGCCGGTGGGCGGTTGGCTGTATCTGCGTGATTCGCTGTCTGCGGCATCGTATCTTCTCTTTATTCTGCTGACTATGTGCTTTTTCACGTCTTTCCTGAACATGGTGACGATTGCTATGCAGTCTATGGAGCTGGGCAGCGGCCTTGATAATGTGAAGAAGATCATGGATATGGAAACCATGAAAAGCGGACAGCAAACCCTTTCCAAAACCGGCTGTTATGGTATTGACTTTGACAATGTGACCTTTAACTACACACAAGGCGGAAAGGATGCGTTGTCCGACGTTGATATTCATTTGGAACCGGGCAGCTTAAATGCTTTTGTCGGCCCGTCCGGTGCTGGCAAGACGACGGCGGTACAGCTCCTTGGCCGCTATTGGGACGTGAGCAGCGGGACAATCAAGATTGGCGGCGTCCCGGTTACAGAACTTCAAACCGAAAATCTTTCTGACTTAACCGCGTTTGTATTCCAGGATGTATTTCTTTTGGAGGACACGCTTCTTGAAAATATCCGTATGGGAACAGATGCTACCGAGGAACAGGTACGCCAGGCGGCAAAGGCGGCGCAGATTGACGATTACATAATGAGCCTGCCGAAAGGATACGCAACGAGAATAGGCGACGAGGGAGTGAAATTATCCGGCGGCCAGCAGCAGCGGATTTCGATTGCGCGGGCCATTTTGAAAGACGCGCCTATCGTTGTTTTCGACGAGGCAACTTCCTATTCAGACATTGAGAACGAACACAAAATACAGCTTGCACTCCAAAACCTCCTGCGAGGAAAGACCACGATTATGATTGCCCACAGGCTTCATACCATCCGCAATGCGGATAAAATTGTTGTCTTTCAGGATGGAAAAGTTGTCGAACAGGGAACGCATGATGAACTGATCGCCAGCGGAAGTACATACAGCCATATGTGGGACACCTATACAAGAGAAACTATCGGGGAGGAGTGAAAAGATTATGTTACGCAGTATTCAGAAATTGATAGGTGACAAACGAAAGCAGATGATATTTCCTATTTTCCTTATGTCACTGGACGCCATCGGAAGCCTTGTCATGTACCTTATGCTGTATTTTACCGTAATTCATCTCCTGAACGGTTCTCTGACAGGTGGGCTTGTACGAAACTATACCATTGTATGCCTTATCAGTATAATTCTCCGGCTGATTATTTACCGTAGCGGCTATTTTCTCTGCTTTTCCAGAGGGGCCGAAATGTGCAGCGGCCTACGCTTGGATTTGGCAAACCATTACCGTTCTCTAAGCCTTGGCTATTTTAATCAAAACAGTAGCGGGTATCTGCTTAGTACACTGACAAAGGATTTAAGCAATTTTGAACTTGTATTGACCCATACGCTGCCCTCTATCGTCAAAACATTGGTCATGGGCTGCCTGATCTTGGTTGGAACCTTTTTTATCAACTGGAAACTGGCGTTGGCCGAGTGCGTGGTAATTCTGATCGCGCTGCCGGTTTTGAATTGGGGCAACCGGCTTGTAGAGAAGTACGGAACGATCAAGCGTGATCTGACTTCTAAAATGATCTCTATTGTTCTGGAATACATCAAGGGCATGAAAGTGTTCAAGTCTGCAAATATGACAAGTACGCACTTCACAAGAATGTCTGATACGTTGGAGGACATACGGAAAACCAGCGTACAGGCGGAAGTAAAAACCGCCGCCCCCACAAGTATGTATTCTATCATTGCAAATTTCCTTTTGCCGTTTGTCCTGCTGGTTGGAAGCTATCTGTTCCTTGGCGGTACGATTGCTTCTGAACTGCTTGTGGCGTTTATGCTTATGAGCCTTGCGCTTTCTGCGCTGCTGATTGCGTTTGAACATTCGTATAACCTGCTGAAAGAACTGAAACTTGCCACTTCTAATCTGGAACAGGCATTTGACACAAAGCCGCTATCCTACAAAGAAGAAAAGGTAAAGCTCTCGCACTTTGATATTACCTTTGAAAACGTGAACTTCTCCTATAACCAGCAGGCCGATGTTTTACACAATATCAGTTTTCATGCCCCGGAGGGGAGCACTACGGCGCTGATCGGGCCGTCCGGCTCCGGCAAATCTACGGTTGCTAATCTGATCGCCCGGTTTTGGGATGTGACAAAAGGCTGCGTCCGCATTGGTGGGCAGGACATACGGGAGCTAAATCCTGACGGACTTTTGCACTATATCAGTGAGGTATTCCAGGAAAATACTTTGCTGTCCGATACGATTTACAACAATATCAAAGCTGGCCGTGAAGATGCTACCGAACAGGAAGTGATTGCGGCGGCAAAGGCGGCCCATTGTCATGAATTTATCGAAAGACTGCCTAATGGCTATCAGACCCATCTTGCCGAGGGCGGCAACACCCTGTCTGGCGGTGAAAAACAGCGGATTGCTATTGCAAGGGCAATCTTAAAGGACGCGCCTATCCTGCTTCTGGATGAATCAACGGCTTCTCTGGACGCTGACAATGAAGCAAAGATCAATCAGGCGTTAGACCGCCTGATGAAAGGGAAAACCGTTTTCGTGATTGCCCACCGTCTGAACACTATTCAGAACGCAGATCAGATTATTGTGCTGAATCAGGGACGGATTGAAGAAACGGGAACGCATGAAGAACTGTTAAGAAAGAAAGGCCATTACTACGAAATGGTGCAGGAACAGCAGAAAGCAAGAGAATGGATTGTAAAGGGGGCATAAACAGGAGCCGGTAAAGGAGGTAATACCGATGGGGCTACTTGACCTATTACTGGTTGCTGTCGGTCTATCAATGGACGCTTTCGCGGTTTCAGTATGCAAAGGTTTGAATACCAAAATGCACCCAGTAAAAACAGGGCTTGTCGCAGGGCTATATTTTGGTGGATTCCAGGCGCTTATGCCTACGCTGGGATATATCTGCGGCGGAACAATTCGCCAGTACATTGAAGCGGTTTCCAAATATGTTGCACTGTTTCTTCTGTGCATAATCGGTATCAACATGATTCGAGAAAATCTAAAAGGTGAATGTAAAGAAACAAACGGAGCATTGGGTTTTACTGTTATGGTTCCGGCTGCGATTGCTACAAGTATTGACGCTTTTGCTGTCGGCATAACGCTGTCAGCCTTAAATGTAAAAATTATCCTCTCGGCAACACTGATAGGAACCACAACATTCTTAATTGCATTTGTCGGCGTATGGATTGGACACTTTTTCGGAAATCGGTTAGGAAACCGGGCCGGAATATTAGGCGGTGTGATTTTAATTTTAATCGGGGTACGGATTTTTATTATGGGCTGACAGAAAAGAATTGGAGGAATTTAAGAAATGAAAAAATTAAATGAATTGAGTGATGGCTCCTGCGGAAGGGTTGTTGCAATCAACGGGGACGCGCATTTTCAAAGCCGCGTGACATCCATCGGCCTTACGATTGGCTGCCCTTTTGAAGTGATTCAAAATCCGAAAAAGCGGCCCGTTTTGGTGTACGCAAGGGACACGATGGTTGCCATCAACAAAACGGAATCTGACAAAATCATGGTGGAGGTGACAAAATAATGAGTGAAAAAACGATTGCCCTTTTAGGCCAGCCGAACTCCGGCAAATCAACCTTGTTTAATGGCCTGACTGGTTCCCGTCAGCACGTCGGGAACTGGCCCGGAAAAACAGTGGAGCGCAAGGATGGTTCTTTCGTTCACAAAGATACCACCTATAAAATCATTGATCTTCCGGGAACTTATAGCCTGTCTGCAAATTCGGATGAAGAAGTTGTTACACGGAATTACATAGCCAGCGGGCAGGCAGATGTTGTTTGCATATTGGCTGACGCCTCCCAGCTCAACCGCAGCCTTTTCATGCTGGCTGATTATACCGGGATTCGCGTTCCCGTGGTTCTCCTGCTGAATATGATGGATGTGGCAAAATCGCAGGGGAAGCAGATTGACACCAATGGAATCGCTAAATCCCTGGGCATCCCTGTTGTGCCGCTGGTTGCTGCCGATAAAAAACAGTATGGCACATTTTTCCGTATGTTAGAAAGCATTGATAAAAATGCTTCGACTTTAGACGAAAAGCGCCTGGCGCAGATTTATCAGAATACAATCGGGGCCGCGTTTGACGAGATCAAGGCGCTGCTTCCTGCGGACGGAATCGGCATCTATTCGTCCACATGGTTGACTGCAAAGCTGATAGAACAGGACAAATTGGCGCGTTCTCTTGTGAAAGAAACCGTTGATGCAGGCACTTATACCGCGATTGAAAAGAAGCTGTCCAATGTAAAGGACGGAAACCTTTTGACAGGTGATTGCAAATTCCAGTGGATTGATAAACTTGTAAATGAGAACGTGACCAGCAAGAAGAACAAGCTGCTGCGGAGCCGGTTTGATAAGGCGGCCACAAGCAAACGCTGGGGAAAGCCTATTGCCATTGGCATGATCGTTTTAGGTCTGATCTGCTCTATGGTGATTGGCTTCCCGTTGATGGGGCTTTTCAGCGGGCTTATCAGTGCAATTTCCGTCCCTCTGGCCAACTGGCTGCTGGATATAGGCGCAGCGCCATTCCTTGTATCGCTGCTCTGCAACGCCATTTTGACCGCTGTTTCTTTCGCTCTGCAAATGGCAAGCTATGTGTTCGGAATCAGCCTTGTCTTTGGCCTGATGGAAGATGTCGGCTATATGGCGCGAATCTCCTATGTATTCGATGATACTATGACAAAGCTGGGATTACAGGGCAAAGCAATTATGCCTTTCCTCGTCAGTTTCGGATGCAATATCGGCGGAATCACTGGAACAAGGGTCATTGATTCATGGGGACAGCGTGTTATGACGATTGCCCTGTCCTGGGTAGTCCCCTGCGCTTCTACCTGGGGCGTAGTTGGACTTGTCAGCGGTACGTTCTTCGGAAACGGGGCTGCTGTCGTAGTTCTGGCGTTGTTTGCCGTGGCGTTTTTGCACATCTTTATCACTTATAAGGTGTTTGGCCGGTCTTTGAACAAGGTAGAGGGGCGCACCGGCTTAATTATGGAATTGCCGCCTTACCATAAGCCTCATTGGAAAAGCCTGTTTGGTTCCGTTTTCAGCAAAATGGGAAATGTACTTAGCCGCGCACTCCGTATCATTATTTGCATTTCCGTGATCTTCTGGCTGCTTTCTTACTCGGCGGACGGAAATGTGGCGAACAGTATCATTTACAAGGTAGGAACCTTTATTGAACCTGTGACAAGCCTGTTTGGTTTACCGTGGCAACTGTTTATCGCTTTTGTCGCTTCCGCTATGGGCAAGGAGGCTTCTCTTGGCGTTATGGCTTCCCTGTTTAACACGGGAAGTATTTGGGCGGCTATTGAGCAGTCCGCTACCGTAGACACGGCGGCACTTAGTACAAGTATGCTGTCCGTCATATCCAGACCGGAAGCTCTTGCTTTCCTGTTCGCGTTTTTCTTCAATATGCCTTGCCTGATGGCCTTGACCGCAACAACCCAGGAAACACACTCTATGAAATGGACTGTGCGAATTGCGCTCTATTATGTCCTTACAGCCTTGATTATGGCAACGATTGCGTATCACGTCGGTCTTGTTATTTTCTAAAGGAAAGGAGTTATTGTGCTAATTCAATTATTGGAGTATTTACAAAGCGGGAAAACATACAGCGTTCAGGAGTTGGCTGAACTTCTGCATAAGGACGTAGGGAGCATCCAAGTGGAACTTGAATATTTGGAGAACCAAGGATATATCCGAAAAGTGGCTTATCAAGCCGACTGCAATCATAATTGCAACGGCTGTCATGGCTGCGATCAGCCTACCCCGGCTGCCCCTGATGTCAATATATGGGGAGTTATTAAACGAACCGAATAGGAGAAACAAAATGAAACTTCGTGCGTCGGGCGAGGACTATTTAGAAGCCGTACTGATGCTGCAAAAGAAAAATGGTATGGTGCGCTCTATTGACCTTGCCCGGCACATGGAGGTTTCCAAACCCAGCGTCAGCAGAGCCGTAGCCATTTTGCAGGAGGGCGGCTTCCTAACAGTAGACAGCGATTATTTTCTGCATTTGACCGAGGCAGGCCGGGAAGTTGCTGAAAAAATCTATGAGCGACACCAATTCTTTGCGGAACAGCTTGTAGCTGCTGGCGTCGATCAGGAAACGGCGGAACAAGAGGCTTG
>CATZYB010000115.1 GCA_958426095.1 uncultured Lachnospiraceae bacterium | reverse complement strand
TTGCCTCTTCTTCTTTACTTATAAATCCAAATACGTGTTTAAGTCCAGCTTTTTGATAAAATCGAAATGTTATTTACAATTATTTGCCAAATGATACAATCCCCCCTCAAAGGCATTATGTATAAATGATTTCAAAAATGTATAATTCGTCTTATTTTGCCTGGCTGGCCTTAAAAGCATATACTTGCGGTATATCAAATGGTATGATACGTAATAAAGGAGTTTAGATAAAATGAAACTTACACCAGATGATTTTAAAAAAATTAAAGCTTTGCATGTTACGATGCAATTGCCCGTTCAGATATTTGATTCTGATTTTAAGCGCATAAAATCCTATGTTTCAGATGGAAATTATATTGTTTCATACAATTTCACTCATGAAAAGCCGGCCGATTCCTATGTATGGTTTAATTATGGCGCATTCAGAGAAATTTTTATTTTCCTGCAATACAAAGAAGCTATCATTACAATAGGTCCATTCCTGACAAACCGACTGATAAAACGTGAATTTGATACAGTTGTTCAAAAGCTCTCTACGGAGAATAAAATAGGGGAAGACGATTATTTGAAATATTATAGTTCCCTTCCTGTTTATTCCCTTGGGGATATCCGTGACTTTCTCGTCCTGCTCGGCTTTTTATTCCATATAAATTTAGAGCAGCTTTATTCAGAGAAACTCCATAAACAAGTGTGTCAGAATACGCTTCAAATTCAGAAAAAAGAAACAAATATAACGGATACTGAACATTATGCGTTTGATTATGAAAATAAAATTTTGAATCTTGTAGCTCTGGGAGACCTCGCTCTTCTAAAAAAGGGAATTGCAGATATCGGACACAGCGTCGTTCCAACACCGACCAGAGATTCACTGCGGACAGAAAAAAACTATACGATTGTGATCACAGAAAAGCTGGCCACTCTGGCGATTCAGACTGGAAAGGACGTTTCAAAATCTCTTCAGCTCAGAGATTTTTATATAAAAAAAGTGGAAGCTCAGAAAACTCTTGTTGATGTTCTGGCCGTCAGAGACAGCGCTATTATCCATTTTGCCAAAGAACTCCATGAGCTTTCTGATAATGATCATTCGCCGCTCGTTCAATCCATTCTCCAATATATTAATCTTAAAATATATGATTCTATCAATGTCAGCGAACTGGCGAAACATTTTTACATTTCTGAAAGTTCTCTGCGGCGTCATTTTAAGAAAGAAGTTGGAATATCGATCACAAAATATTTTAATCAAAGAAAGATTCAGGAAGCAAAGTTGTGCCTGAGTGTAGGAATGTCTGTCTCAGAAATTGTACAGAGACTGAGTTTTTTCGATTCGCCTCATTTTTACCGTATGTTTAAAAAATACGAAAAAATGACGCCAAAACAATTCCAGGAAATGAAGTTGAATTTAAGAAATTAATACTATTTTATACCGTGGACGATCCTTCCTCGCCGAAAATTTGACCGGCCCTTAAGATCGCCCACGGCAGAAATGATTAAATTATGAAATCAGGTTTCTCATACTTGCAAGGCTGATTCCCAATGTGGAAGCATTATGTAAAAACGCTGAAGTTGTTGGCTGGATAATTCCGGCAACACCAAGAACGATAAGCGCCGAATTAAATCCGACAATTTTTCTGTAGTTGCTGTGAATCCGCCGCATCAGGCTGTCACTGAGCAGCTTCAGTGTAACAATCTCATACAGATCATCGGCAGAAATGGTAATGTCCGCAATCTCTCTGGCAATTTCTGCGCCATCGCTGATGGCAATTCCCACATCCGCTGCAGAAAGCGCCGGAGAATCATTGATACCGTCGCCGATCATGATGACCCGTTTTCCAAGTTTCTTTTCGGCTTCGACAAAACGGGCCTTATCTTCCGGAAGTACCTCCGAATAATACTCATCCACACCAACCTTCGCCGCTACAGCCGCCGCTGTCCGCTCACTGTCTCCGGTCATCATGACGACCTTCTTAAATCCGGCCGCTTTCAATGACCGGATAACCGCATCGGCCTCTTCCCGAAGGGGGTCTTCGATACAAATGACAGCTTCCAGCACACCCTCTACAGCCAGATAGAGATGAGAATACTCCGGGGCAAGCTGGTCAAATCTGTCTTCATAGCCTTCCCGAATCCGGCATTTTTCATCTTCAAACACAAAATGATAACTTCCGATAACCACTTTTTTACCTTCAATGCTGGAAGATATGCCATGGGCGACAATATAATCCACCTTGGAATGCATCTCTTCATGCTCAAGTCCCCGGGATTTTGCCGCTTCAACAACGGCCTTTGCCATAGAATGAGGAAAATGTTCCTCAAGGCAGGCTGCAATGCGAAGTGTTTCATTCGGATTCATCTCGCCAAAGGTCACGACCTCTTTCACTGTCGGCTGTGCCTTTGTCAATGTTCCTGTTTTATCAAATACAATAGTTTCTGCTTCAGCCACGGCTTCCAGATATTTTCCGCCTTTCACTGTCATATGATAAAGTCCGGCTTCCCGAATAGCAGAGAGTACCGCGATCGGCATAGCCAGCTTCAAAGCACAGGAAAAATCCACCATCAGCACGGCCAGCGCCTTCGTCGCATTCCTCGTTGCCAGCCATACCCCGGCTGTTCCTAAAAGGGTATACGGAACAAGCTGATCTGCTAAATGCTCTGCCCGACTCTCCGCGCCGGATTTCAGTTTTTCCGATTCCTCAATCATGGTGACGATCTTTTCATAACGGGTAGAACCGGAAACCTTTTTCACCTGGAGGATAATCTCTCCCTCCTCGACAACCGTTCCGGCATAAACATAGCCATCCTTTTCCTTATGTACCGGAAGAGATTCACCAGTCAGTGAAGCCTGATTGATCATGGCGTCACCAGAAATAACAACGCCGTCAAACGGAATCACATTACCCATGCGGACAACAACACTGTCGCCCGGCTGAACCTCTGAAGAGGATACTAAGACTTCCTGACCATCCTTAACCAGCCATACCCGGCTGACATTCAAAGACATACTTCGGGCCAGATCGCCGACGGACTTCTTGTGGGTCCACTCTTCCAGGAGTTCTCCGATACCGAGCAGGAACATCACGGAAGATGCCGTATCCATATCCCGGCGGATGAGCGACACGCCGATGGCCGTCGCATCCAGCACAGACACTTCCAGTTTCCGCCTTCTCAGACTGTCAATACCCATGCGGATATATTTCACCGACTTGATACAGGCTAAAACAGCACGCACTGAATAAGGTATAAATAACTTGCTTCCCATACGCATCAAAACCCGCATGATCAGCTTTTCCTGATACTCAGCATTTAATTCCCGTCCGGAAGTTTCTAAAAAATTATCCGGCACTTCTACCATATCATACCGAAAATGAGCCAGTCCTTCCAATACTTCCTGTCGATGTCCGGAATAACAGATGGACACATCTCCTGTACGTTCATAAACCTTTGCCGCCGTCACATTTGGCAACTGGTAAAGATAATATAAAAGCGTATCCGCTTCTTTACAGGACATTCGCTTTTGATTCATGTGAACACGAAGTCTTCCTTTAATCTCGTGTTTTATAATAAACTTCAATGTTATCCCTCCATATATAAGTAAGGGGGCTGCCCGATCACAGCCCCACTTTCTTATTTTCGATTATTATTCTGCATCAGAAACTTCCTGAAAATCGCTTTCAGCTGCTGTTTCGTCCTCAACAACGGCGGCCGCTTCCTCTGCTGCTCTGTCCTCATTAATCTGTTTTGCTTCGGAAAGAATATCTTCTGCATTTTCCTGAACAGTTGTTGCTGTCTTCATAATGCAATCTTTTGCACGAAGAACTGCTGCTGTACAGTTCGTATAAACTTTTTTCGCATCTTTACTGGAAAGGACTTTTAATCCGGCTGTACCGAATAATAAACCTCCTGCGAAAATTCCTATCTTCTTTACGTCAAATATGTCTTTCATATCACTTACCTCCTATTTGTGCTTATATCCTGTGTAAAAAACCATAATGAAACAAAATACTGCCGCCCAGGCCCAGAATTTATGCTGTTTCAAATTTATCAACCCCTTTAAAAACTGTTAACAGAATCTTTAAGTGGTATGATAGCACTTTAGTTTATGAAAGGCAAGCCTAACATTTCTATTGATAAAACTTTATCATTTATCTTGTATTTACTACGATATCGCTCCATTATCCCAGGGCCACATCCAAAATCATCATCAATGCAAACCCCAGAGCGAAGCCAATGGTGCCAATATTACTGTGGCTGCCCTCACTGGCTTCCGGAATCAATTCTTCCACAACCACATAGAGCATGGCCCCCGCTGCAAAAGCCAGCAGGTACGGAAGTATCGGCGTCACAAACCTTCCAAGGATCACCGTGACCAAAGCGGCCACAGGTTCCACGGCCCCAGAAAGAAAACCATAAACAAATGCTTTTCCTGAACTCATGCCTTCTTCACTTTTTAATGGCATCGATATAACAGCGCCCTCCGGGAAATTTTGTATGGCTATACCAAGAGCCAGAGTAAAAGCTCCTGCCGAAGTGATTCCACTGTTCCCGGTAAGCATTCCGGCAAAAACAACTCCAACTGCCATTCCTTCCGGAATATTATGCAATGTCACAGCCAGAACGAGCATCGTTGTCTTTTTTACGCTGCGCTTTGGTCCCTCGGGTGTATCACTGCCCAGATGCTGATGTGGGATACATTCATCCAATATCAATAAAAAAGCAATACCCAGGAGAAGCCCCACGGCAGCAGGTATAAAAGCAAAACGGCCCAAATTTTCAGACATATCCATGGCCGGAATAAGCAATGACCATACGGAGGCCGCCACCATAACTCCGGACGCAAAACCAAGCAGGCTTTTCTGTATCAAAGGTTTGATTTCATTTTTTAACAAAAAAACGCAGGCGGCTCCGGCCGTCGTCCCCGCCAGAGGTATCAATAATCCCCATAATCTTTCCATAAAGGTCCCTCCATTTCTCCATCGTTGTATTTAGATATCAAAAGCCTGTACTTTATTTCTTTTTTGGCAATTCATACAATAAATGATTTTACATTCGGTAAAGCTTATTCGGCATTCCATCATAAACACGTTGATTTCTGTATACGCTATGCTCGCAAAACCGCAAAAATCGGCCTACCGTTTACTTATGGAATTGCCGAAATCTTTACCTGAATTGTGTAAAATCCACCTCTTTGTACGAATTGCCAAATATAAAATAAGCTACAGGCTTTTGAAATTTTTGTCCTTATAGAAATCTTATTATTTTATCATATATGCTGAGAAATGGCAACCAGTATATTTTATTAAACCGGAAGGATCACCCGAAAGGTGGTCACCTCATTATCGCTTTCCGCTGTGATCGTACCGCCATGCAGCTCTACAATGTCTTTTGCTATGGCAAGGCCCAGTCCGGCCCCGCCGGTATTCGTCCTTCGGGCCTCATCGAGACGAAAAAATTTCTCGAAGATCATTTCCAGCTTATGGGCCGGAATCGTCTTTCCATGATTGCTGACAGCGATCAGGACTTTGTCCTCTTTTTTTTCTGCTGTAACCTGGATATACGTTCCCGGATAACTGTAGGCAATGGCATTTTTTAAAATGTTATTGAATACCCGGGCCAATTTCTCCGAATCCCCGTATAGTGAAAGCGGCTCATCGGCATGAAGCTCTATACGGTTTCCATTGGCCGCCAACAGCGGATAAAATTCATCCGTCATTTGAACGAGCATATAATACAGATCAATGGTCTCTTTTTCCAAAATGATCTGCTGCAGATTATATCGGGTAATCTCAAAGAATTCGTTAATGAGCTTTTCCAGGCGCAGCGCTTTATCCAACGTAATATGGACATATTTTGCCTTCTGCTCCGCCGGCATATCCGGCGCCTCATCCAAAAGGCTCAAATATCCGATAATTGATGTCAACGGCGTCTTTAAATCATGGGCCAGATAAGTGATCAGATCATTTTTCCTCTGAGCTTCATCTTTAAGAGCCTGCTCATTTCGCTGTATCCGGCTCTTGATTTCCGCCATCTGAGCGGAAACCTCCGGATATTTTCCCGGAAAAACCTCTGAAATATCCACATCCTTTGACATGTATTTCTGAATTCCATTACCTATCTCTGTCATGGCCGCCTTTTGCCGCTTAACCGCTTTATAATGAGACACCAAATACAATGCGGCGAGCCATACACATGCCAGAAACACCATGACCCAAAACAGAAAAATCTTAAATCCTCCGATATCCAGATTGCGGACATAAACATTTTCCTGCGTATACGGGTCAATCATCAGACTTGTTGTCAAAAAATGCCCTTCAAACCAATCCATGAAGAGGCCATTAAGCACAATATCAAAAAGCATATACACCAACTGGCATCCGAGATATCCGATGACGATGATCAAAATAAGTTTTATAACAGAGATAATTCTATCTTTCAATTTTATACCCGCACCCCCAAACCGTTTTAATGTACCTTGGATTTTCAAAGGAATCTCCCATCTTTTCCCTCAAGTGACGGATATGGACGGTGATGGTGTTATTATTTTTGCTGAAATATTCATCTCCCCAGATTTCATGAAACAGTTCCTCTGAACTGACCACATTGCCCTTTTTTTCTACTAAGATACGCAAAATAGAAAATTCTGTCGGGGTCAGTGATAATGGCTTTTCATTTAATGTACACTCATGGTTTTTCACATTGATCACAAGACCGGAATGTATCAAAACATCCGACGGTTCTTCCTTCCCTGTATTATAACGCTTATACCGCCGGAGCTGGGCTTTCACTCTGGCCACCAGTTCCAGAGGAAGAAATGGCTTCGTGATATAGTCATCAGCCCCAAGGGTCAGGCCTGTGATCTTATCCATTTCTTCCCCTTTGGCGGTCAGCATAATAATCGGATAATTATATTTTTCCCGGATTTTCCGGCAGATCTGAAAACCATTCATATCCGGAAGCATCACATCCAGAATAGCCATATCCAGCGTTTCACTCTCGATACATTGAACGGCCTCTTTTGCCGAATAAAACTTAAACACCTGGAAATTCTCATTTTCCAGATACAGGGCAACCAAATCCGCAATTTCCTGTTCATCATCCACAATCAATATTTTTTCACTCATGGTCTATCCCCCTCGTCTCAAGACCATTATACAGGAAACTGTTTCAGAAATCTTTAATATTTTCCTAAGTTTTTAACAGGCTGCCAAAACCTACTCGCCGTCCTCTGCCAGTTTTCTTGCCTGCTCTTCCTGAACCTCAGGCAAACCGGAAAGCATCGGCGTCAGATTCGTATCGGTTTTGGAAATCTTTCGTGCAATGTAATTTTTTGTAATAGCAAATACAGTGCCGGAAAGGGTCAATACACCGATTAAGTTCGGGATCGCCATAAGGCCGTTTAAAGTATCCGCAATATCCCACGCCAGATCAAAGCTCATGGTTGCTCCGAAAACAATACATATAACAAAAATTACTTTGTACACAACGGTCGCCTTCGTTCCAAACAGGAATTCGCAGGCTTTTGTGCCATAAAAGGACCAGCCGAGAACTGTTGAAAAGGCAAACAATGCTACGGCCACGGCCACGAAAATTCCGGCAGCCGAACCGAATCTTAAAGCCATCGCTTCGCTGACCAGAGAAGCGCCCGTTGCTTCACTCAATACTTCTCCCGTTTCAAGATTGATAAGTCCTGAATTTAACACGGTAAATGCAGTCAGAGTACAAACAATGATCGTATCAAAGAATACTTCAAAAATCCCCCACATTCCCTGAATGACCGGCTCTTTAACATTGGAGGCGGAATGTACCATAACGGAAGAGCCAAGACCCGCCTCATTGGAGAATACGCCCCGCTTAAAGCCCATGGTTATCGCATCTTTAACCAAAGTACCTACAGCGGCTCCGGCCACAGCCTGAAGTCCGAAAGCTCCCTTGAAAATAGCCCCGAAAACGGTCGGAACAGAACCAATATTCATGATCAGTGTTGCCACTGTACCAATAATATAAATGAGAGCCATAAAAGGCACGATTTTTTCTGTCACACTGCCGATGGCTTTGATACCGCCCAAAATGACCAGGGCCGCTAAAACAGCTAACAAAACGCCGATAATAATCTGAGGTGTAACACTTCCGATGACCGTTTCCGGCAAATGGAAAGCGTCTACGATAGAGCTGGTAATCTCATGGACCTGGGTCATATTCCCGATACCAAAGCTGGCAAACATGCAAAACAACGAAAACAGAACCGCCAGAAACTTGCCGAGAGCCTTACATCCCTTTTTGGAGCCCAGGCCATCCAACAGATAATACATAGCTCCGCCGGACCATTCACCCTTGCCGTTTTTTCTACGGTAATAGATACCGAGAACATTTTCAGAATAATTCGTCATCATGCCAAAAAATGCAGATACCCACATCCAGAACATGGCTCCCGGTCCTCCGATTCTAAGA
>CATZYB010000114.1 GCA_958426095.1 uncultured Lachnospiraceae bacterium | reverse complement strand
CTTCCTCAAGAGCTTTATCACCTAATTCCCACATTTCATCCCATGTTGTTGGAACTTCCCAGCCTTTTTCTTCCAAAAGACCTGCATTATAGAAGAGGCCGCATGGAGAATAGAACATTGGTGCAAGATATGTTTTTCCGTCACCATAAGGATTTGTTAAAGATGTCTCTGTAAATCCACCGGCAATTTTGTCAGAAACAATAGCTTCTTCTCCAGGAACCTGCATGGATAAAACATCTGTGATATCAGCAATAAGGTTGCCTTTGATAAACTGCTCTGTAAGAGCTGCTTCACGTCCTGTTGCCAAATGAACAACATCCGGATAATCGCCGCCCTGCATGGATGGCCCGATAACATCTTCAAGATTCTTGTCTGTTGTCAATTCAACTTTAATACCTGTCTGTTCGGTAAAGGCATCACATACCTTCTGCCACATTTCTGAACCATAAGCGGTTTCGATCGCTGCAACTTTAATTGTTACATCTTCGCCCACAGCCGTTGTTCCTTCGCCTGTAGTCTCCCCACCCGTTGTTTCTGCAGCTTTTGTTTCTTTTGAGCCGCCGCCGCAGCCAACCAGAGCTGTCGCAGCTAAAGCTGTGCATAAGAATAAACTTAAAAGTCTTTTTTTCATTGCTTCTCCTCCTTAATAATGATAAAATAGTCGTTCTATCTTTATATATCTAGTATAACTTATTCCAGATTCTATTCAACCATTTTATTGCTATCTTTTTTATATATATTGTTATTTTTCGTTTTTTTGTTTAGTATATATGTATTTTTCATTATTTCTTTGTGCAAAATTACTATTTGCCATTGCTTGTATGTAAAGATTGTATTATAATTAAATATGGAGGAAATTATGAGTACAAATCGTTATGACATTGCTTTAAATGAAAATAAAAATATCCGTCATTCGACAAAACTGATTTATATCAGTTCGGCCAAATACGGCGGCGACTGGCATAGTACGCCCCACACCCACAACTGTTGTGAATTATTTTTTGTAACCGATGGCATTGGTCAATTTCTTATTGAAGACCAACTGCATCCGGTTGGCGCCAACGACCTTATCATCGTCAATCCAAATGTTATTCACACAGAAGTCAGTTTAAATGCAAATCCATTGGAGTATATCGTACTTGGCCTTGAAGGATTTGAGCTTTCCAACACAAGCGTCTCAAATCAGCACTATTATATTGTCAACTGCCGTCCGATTCGAGACAAGATTTTATTTTATCTTCAAAATATGCTGAAGGAAATCGAAACAAAATCCTTTAACTATGATATTATTTGTCAGGATTTAATGGAAATACTGGTAATATTACTTCTCCGTCAAACAGGATTATCTATGTCCATCATACCTGATTCTAAAAAATCTTCTCATTTATGTTCGACAATACGAAGATATATCGAATCACATTACCGTGAAAGTATTACATTGGATACATTAGTAGAAATAAGTCATGTCAGCAGATATTATCTGGTCCATGCTTTTAAAAAAGAATATGGAATATCCCCAATCAATTATATGGTTTCCTGCAGAATTGATGAAGCCAAACAGCTTCTTAAAAACGACGATTACCCGCTCTCTTTTATCAGCCGGTTTCTTGGCTTTTCTTCGCCAAGTTACTTTTCCCAGTCTTTCAAAAAGATATGCGGGCTTAGTCCAAATGAATATCGAAAACAGAGTCGGATCCAGAAATAAAAGATTTTATTAAATATATTTTTTCACAATACTGTGCATCTGTTCCCATTTGCTTTCCATATCGGCCACCAGTTTAAACTGGGTTCGTGCTCTGTCCAAATTATGGCCCTCTCTGGAAGTTTTGAAATACACATCATTTTGCAGATAATCCGTAAGGAAGCGCATACCGCACTCATAGGTCATCATTTTAGCACCCATTGGAAGCAACTCCAGCTCCCTTCGGGTAAGCTTTCCATCGCATCCTTCGATGAAGCCCTTCGTATAAGCCTCAAAAAGCTCCATGCTGCAGCTTACCTTACTCAAATCCTTCTCATCTTCCTTAGCTGTGCTGGCTCCAAAACGAATGGAATCTCCAAAATCATGTACAGCAAGTCCGGGCATCGTTGTATCCAGATCAATGACACAAATCCCTTTACCGCTGTAATTATCAATCATAATGTTATTCAGCTTCGTATCATTGTGAGTAACCCGAATTGGCAGTTCGTTTTTCTCGATTAAATCCGTAAAAAATCCCGCCTCATTCGCCCGGTCCAAAACAAACTGAATTTCTTCCTTCACCTCTGCCGCTCTTCCGGCGACATCCTCTTCAACAGCCCTTTTAAAATTGACCAGACGCTGTTTTGTATTATGAAAATCGACAATCGTTTCATGAAGCTTTGATGCCGGAAAATCTGCCAGCAAACACTGAAATCTTCCAAAAGCCAAAGCACTTTGATAAAAATCTTCCGGATCCTTTACTATATCGTAACTGGACGCATCCGTAATAAACACAAAAGAACGCCAGTAATCTTCTTCCGAATCTATAAAATAAGACATCCCATCTCTGGCCGGAATTACGTTTAAAGTTTCACGGTATGGATCGCCGCCCTCTTCCTCGATTCTCTTATGAAGAAAAGTTGTTATATTTACAATATTCTCCATCAGTTCCACCGGACGCGGAAAAACATTTTTATTCATCCTCTGAAGAATAACTCGAATACACCCCATTTTCCCGATTTCATAGGTCAGCAGATATGTATCATTTATATGTCCGTTCCCCCATGGAACTACACTCATCAATTTTCCTTCAAACTGAAAATTTGAAGCAACACGTTCAATTCTGTTCTTTTCTTCCTGTGTCATCAGAGACAACCTCCATTCAAAATATTTTCAGATTCCCTGTGTCAGATATGTGTAAATCGCTCTTATATTAACACTGAAACGAATACATGTCAAAAGTTTTTAAATTAGAAAATGCCTACACTTCAAAATAAAATGTAGGCATTTTCTGCATCTGATCGCAGATTTTTCCTGATCTTAAATCATCGCGTCTTTTTTCTCACAGCAAAAGTTATTACAACGCCTGCCGCTCCAATGAGCATCAGATAGAATGCGACATAGGCATGGTCTCCCGTAGAAGGATTCTTTGAAACTGTCTTATTTGTCTTATTTACATTTTTACCTGTTCCGGCTGTTCCCGGTTTATTTACATTTGACGGATTCTTACCGGAACCCGGGTTGTCCGTATTTCCCGTATTATCTCCGGAACCCGGGTTGTTTGTGTTTCCCGTATTATCTCCGGAACCCGGTTTGCCCGTATTTCCCGTATTATCATCCGGATCTTTATCCTCTTTTAAAACAAGAGCTTCCTTTGCCTTAGTCAGAGTCTCAAGCGCTGTATGTACCTCTTCCTGACTTGCATTTTCATTTTCGAGAACTCCCCTTGCTGCTGACAAGGCTTCCTCAAATTGTTTCCAGCTTTCTTCTGTATAATCCTCATTTTTTATAGCTGTATATTCATCATAAGTTTTTTGAAGCTCGCTTTTGTCCGGTTCAGGTATGTCTTCTTTGACACTCTCTGTTCTGATGGTAACGCTTCCGGCCTCAGATACATTTCCGGCTTCATCCACAGCTACAACGTAGAATGTATATTCCGTATCTTCCGCCAAATCTGCCACGCCATAAGAATAGACATCCTCTCCGGCATCAAACGTTGCAATGACCGTTTCTCCATTCATGAGATGATATTCTGTCACTCCAACATTATCTTCGGATTTTTCCCAGTGAATGACAGCGGTTGACCTGGAGACATCTCCCTGTGTTACGGCCGGTGCAGAAGGAGCCTCCGTATCCGAATAAACTCGCTCCCCTTTCAGCCTTACTTCCGCCGCAGAAACATAGCCGCCATGGGACTCTACCGCAAGCAGCTTAACATATTTCGCCTGTACAGGTTCAAAGGCCGCCGTCTTTACTGACGCATCTTTAGCCCAATCGCCTTCCGAAACTTTCTGCCAGTTTATATTATCGTCACTGGTATAAATTTCGTATTTTGTGATAATACCGTTAAGCGCTCCGCTTCCGGCATCGGAACGAGGCGTATATATGTAACCGGATACCTTGTAATCATTTTTCAGCTCGATCGTGAGGTATTTATCTTCTGCCGCCAGATTTCCATTCCAAGGTGTATGCCACATCGTTCCAACATTGCCATCAATAACATTTTCGACCTTGTCATTACTCTGCACTGTTTCGGCCGCCGCTGCGCTTGCGATCATATCTTCCACCGGAATAACGTCATTTTCCTCTCCCGCTGCCAGTTTGATCGAATAAGCAAGAGAACTATCATTATAAGATGCCACCACCGTATCTTTGTCGGTCACTCTGACGCTTCCGTTCAAATGGCCTGAACCCCGCTTCAAGTCAACAGTCACACCGTCTTCATAAATCAGACTCGCCATCAGTTTTTCTGCTGTTACTTTATCATGAGCATTCACGGTGATCGTCTTTTCATCCTGATTCACTTCATAATTATCAGATAATATTTTTAATCCCACGCTCCCTGACTCATATGCGCCGATATCCGGAATACCGGTGACCGGATTTCCAAAATAATCTCTTCCGCCATTATTTTCTATTGGAACGCCGGCATTGATCGCCGGAGAATCCACCGTCGTGTAATAACCGGATAAATCCGCTTTGTCGCCCGGGAACTGGCCCGTTCCACCCTGACCAATTGCCGCCAGTTTCGGGTCTATATTCAGATTCGGCATACCGGCATTATCATTTTGCGGCAGATTGGCAAAACCATAAAAGATATTACTCTGCCAGTCAATCGCATCATCGCCAAAAGTATTGGCTGCAGCCGGTGTCTTTCCATCATAATAGAAAATATTATTGTAAAATTTCATCGGCTCATAAGATTGTGACGCATTAAACAGGAAAATCTGATCGCTGTTTGGTTTTAACGCCCTTTCTGTCAGATAAAACGTATTATTATAAACTTCCGTTCCATAGTTCGCAGCGTAAATATCAAAGAATCCCTGTCTCGGGTGTGCGTAATCATTCTGACTAATATTATAACGAATGATCCCATCAAAGCTTCGATATACATCCGATATATTACAGAGCATCATAAATCCGCCCGAATTATCATGAACATAATTATACTGTACCCATGTGCGATCATTTAAAGCATCAATTTCAATTCCCTGTCCATCGTTGGACGCAGTCGCACCTGATCCCGACCGAATGTCATACACTTCGTTAAACTGAAAAACCGTATCATCCGAGTTCCAGTTAAATAAGCCGACAGCTGCGCCTCCACCTTCGGTTGCAGGTCTCAGACAACACCTTGTCACAAGGTTATATTCTGAAACGGCTCCGGAACAATTATCAATGATGGTTCCGTCTCCGTCCACATCATGAATAAAGTTATTCGCCATATAAAACCCTTCATACGGAAGATATTCATAATCTCTTTTACCATAATTAAATGGCCCCCATTTCTCATCCGTACGGAAAGACCAAGGAGTCAAAAAGTTAATTCCGGAACGACCCACATCGTAAATCTCACAATTTGTAATATGAATGTCATTAATCTGGGTCGGTGTCGAAAGATCTCTGTTTCTGTCGCCGTTGGTGATAACATTCATAGTAATACCGCCGGAAGTCTTGCCAATATTCGTTCCCGGACCATGGAAACCGTGAATAATGACATTGTCAATATAAATATGTTCCAGTGTTCCGATATCTTCTGCCTGGATTGTAATACCGCTGCGGTAAACATCATTAGCGTTGTTCCCGATATAGAATCCTGAACCTTTAGTCAGATATGCCTCCGACCTTGGGTCCATAATCTCCAGATCGCTCACTTCCCAATACTCCACATTATAAAACTGGAGAACATAATTTACCTTTGCATTGTTTACCTTTGCATTGGCGCTCATAATATATGGCACACTCCAATCCGGCCCTGGCTGGAGTATCGGTCTGTTCTCTCCGTCTCCATAACTTCCGATCGTAACAGGCATACCTTCGCTTCCGGAACCCTGCGGTTTAAAACAGCCTGTAAATGTCTCTCCCTTTTTAAAGAGAATTTTATCGCCCGGCAAAAAAGTGATCGTATTTAATTTATTGATCGTTTGAAATGCCGTTTCCGGTGTTGTACCGTCGTTTGCATCATTTCCCGCTGTGCTGTCTACATAAAATGTATTGCTTGTCCCTTCCGGTATTTCAAAGCCGCCTTCCACCGGATTTCCCTGCTGATATGTTACTTTGACCGTTACATTTTGGATTATACCCGGAATAGCGCGGATTTCACCAAAAGAGGCGACTATCGTCTTGATCTGCGGATCGTAAGAAAGAGAATCAATGGTCAATGTTTTATATTCCCCATCATTCGTTTTATATTCCCATGTAAAATCATCTTTAACAGGCGAAACTGTCGGTATGGCATCCAGAACGACACGGACCTCTCCATTCTGAACACTCACTGATTCAATCTGCGCTGTTACAACCGCTTCTCCGGATGCTTCCACTTCAAAGTCCAGAGTAATGGTCTGTCCCTGATAAGTCAGATCTACCGTTACCGTCTGTTGCACAGGCAGTTCGCCAATAGGTTCAAAATTCAGAGGAAGAACATTATTTTCCATTGTCCCCGCTGTCAATGCCAGTTCTTTCGCAGCACCGCTATCCGCATTTGTACGGTAAACCGCGGTGAAATCCCCGGGATCTGCTGTCGTTGGATCCTGGAAGGTCACACTCAGATTTCCATTTGTAACCTCTACTCTCTGAATATTACTCTTTACGGTTAAAGAAGCATTATCGATATACATATCTGCATTGCCGCGCGTCTGAGTATATCCATAAACCCGTGGTGTTCCGCCGGTATAAGTGAACTCGATCTCAATCTGTTCCCAATCGGTAGAAGTGACCTGTCGTTTGATTTCTTCTCCGCCATAATTCTTTACTCCAACAGTATGTATGTCCGAAGTGTTTCCCGCGGCGCTCAGTTTAGCCCAAATTGTAAACACATAAGTCATCCCCACTTGAAGTCCCGGAATATCCTGTTCCAATGCCGAATCATTGCCGGAAAATTTGACAGATGACCCGCCGGATTGGGCTTCATCTGTCGTAATGGCGGCATTCCGCCAATAAAACCAGTTGCCCACATGAGAATCGGTCGCCGGACTAAACGGCGTTCCATCCTCAAAGTCCGGGTTTACCAGATAGTTTCCTTTCTCATAGACAGATTCGGCCTGTGCTGACATAACACTAAACCCTGGCAGTCCGTTAAACAATACAAAGACTATAGCCAGTATAAGGGCAAATCCCCTCTTTCTGTGATTTTTCTCAATCATAACTACTCTCCTTTTTTATTTTTTATTCAAATTCTACCGGATTATTTCTGGCCACGGAGCTTATCAATAAAGGATAAAGTTCCGACAGAATATAACGGTAAATAATTGTTTTTTTATCCATATCCCCCTCCTTTTCAGTATACTCTATATTTTTTAAGAGAATTTTTCTCTTCTCTCCGTTTAAAACGTCTTCGTAAATGTCTCCGGGTTGTCCAACTTCCAAAAAATCTGCAAGTCCCATATCTGATTTCCCGAGAAAATTTAATTGCTCTCTGTCTGCTGTTTCGGCCTCTGTTTTTCCCTGCATCGTAATTTCATAGGCAACGCTTTTCCTAATATTGAACAAATCCGGATTAGCATCATAATATTCTTCGGCCTGACGTATAATCTCCCTATCGGCATTTTCTTCGATGTAAGCTATGATATCTGTTTCCAGACTGGTAAACACATACTGGAAATATGTTTCCAACCGAAATTCTTTCAAACCATAGATCGGCTCTCCTTGTTCCAATTTTACTTTTCGAACATTATTTTCCTGCTCCATACGCAGCTTCAAAAGTTCAAAAGAATATGGTTCGCATAAGCCAAGTTGATTTCCTAAATAAAACACTGCATTTACCTCATTGATATACGTCCTTATTTTTTCATCCAATTCCTCCGGATAAATTTCTCCGGATAAATCCCGTTCTACAAAATACGCATAAAAATCATACTCTTCCTGTCCCACCGTCCGAATATAGCCCTTATATCCTTTAATCGTCTCAATCAAAGGACTTTTTTGTTTTTCATATATCTCTCGGACAGAATACCCGACGATCATACACACCAGAAGTACGATTACGACTATAAGACATCTCAGTCCGGCTTTCTTCAAAAATCTCCCCCCTATTCCCGACCTTTCTTTTTATGATAAGAATAACGCTTTTACCAAAAAATTTATATAAAGTCACTAAAGTTCAGGCATTTTGTACATCTGATTATCAAATCATACAGAAGAATAATGTGACGCAATATACAAAAAAACGCCAGAATCGGCATTGGCCGAAACTGACGTTTCTATAGATATAGGATATTATTTTATAATAAAAAAAATCCGTAAATTATACATTTACGGATCTTTCAGCTCCCCGAGCGGGGCTCGAACCTGCAACAACTCGGTTAACAGCCGAGTGC
>CATZYB010000113.1 GCA_958426095.1 uncultured Lachnospiraceae bacterium | reverse complement strand
TGTGCGGAACCGATCGTTGTTGGTCCGGGATTGAAGACCGGCGTTCGGATCAATGCAGAGAATCCAAAAGAAGCCGGAGCTGACCTGATCGTTGACGCAGCGGCCGTTAAGGAGATCTACGGTGGTCCGGCAATTGTTATTGATTATGGTTCTGCGACGACTTTCGAGCTGATCCTCGAAGACGGCAGTCTGGATGCAGTCGTTATTGCGCCGGGTATTCAGATGAGCGCCGATGCATTGAGCAACCGGACGGCAAAACTTCCGGACGTTGAGATTAAAAAACCGAAATCTATTTTAGCTAAGGAGATTATTTCCAATATTCAGGCCGGATTGTTCTATGGCAGCATTGGCGAGGCCGAGTATATTGTAAAGAAAATGAAGGAAGAAGCCGGATTGCCGAATATCAAAGTGATCGCTACCGGAGGACTTGGCGGAATTATTGCGGAGGAATGTGAAGCGATTGATGTTTACGATAGCCTTTTGACATTGAAAGGACTTCGTATTATTCACAAACGTTGTACAGGAAAATGAAAATAGGAAATGTAACACTTGAAAATAATGTAATAGCGGCACCGATGGCAGGCGTGACAGACCTGCCATTTCGCTTGCTTTTGAAGGAGCAGGGCGTCGGCCTTGTGTGCAGCGAGATGGTCAGCACCAAGGCAATTTATTATAATAATAAAAATACAGAAGCTTTGATGCTCACCGATGAGCGGGAGCGGCCTTTTTCTTTACAGTTGTTTGGCTCCGAACCGGAGCTTATGGCAGAGATGGTAAAGAAGATAGAGGACAGGCCTTTTGATATTATTGATATCAATATGGGATGTCCGGTGCCGAAGGTGGTCAATAACGGCGAGGGTTCGGCGTTAATGAAGCAGCCGCTTTTAGCCGGAAGGATTATTGAAACCATGGCAAAGGCGACGGAGAAGCCGGTGACGGTGAAAATCCGTAAAGGTTTTGATGATACTTGCGTTAATGCGGTGGAAATGGCCCATATCGCACAGGAGAGCGGAGCGGCGATGGTCACGGTCCATGGCCGGACCCGGGAACAGTATTATCATGGAAAAGCAGACTGGGATATTATCCGTCAGGTCAAGGAAGCCGTATCGATTCCGGTTATAGGAAACGGGGACATTGATTCAGCGGAGACTGCTCAGGCCATTTTTCGACAGACCGGCTGCGATGGCATTATGATTGGCCGGGGTCTTCAGGGAAATCCATGGCTGATCGGACAAATCCTCTATGGAAAACCAAAACCGGTATTGGAAGAGGTTGTTGCTATGATCCTGCGTCATGCCCGGATGCAGATTGAATTTTCCGGCGAGTATCTGGGAATCCGACAGATGCGTAAGCATGTGGCATGGTATACGACCGGATATCCCGGCTCGTCTAAGCTGCGGGGCATGGTCAATCAGGTGGAGAGCATGGCGGCTCTTGAAGCATTGCTCGAAGAGTATATAAAGCGGGAAAAACAGCGGGGAATGCGGGAGTGCGGATATTGACACGCCCGGGTTCTTACGCTATAATACTAGGAATGTAAAATATCTATATAATATAAGGAAGGGCGTAACTAAAGTGGAAGCTAAGAAAAATATCTTAACATTTGCCGGACTGAAAGCATTAGAAGATGAATTATTTGAATTAAAGGTTGTTAAAAGACAGGAAGTTGCTCAGAAAATTAAGGAAGCCAGAGAACAGGGGGACTTATCCGAAAATGCAGAATATGATGCAGCAAAGGATGAGCAGCGGGATATTGAAGCAAGAATTGAAGAAATCGAAAAGATTCTCAAGAATGTGGAAGTTGTCGATGAAGATGAAGTTGATCTGGAGAGTATCAGCATCGGCTGCCGTGTCCGTCTGTATGATGTGGATATGGACGAAGAAGTGGAATACCGCATCGTTGGTTCCACGGAAGCTGACAGTCTGAATTTTAAGATTTCCAATGAATCACCGGTAGGAAGCGCTCTTCTTGGCCGTAAAGTTGGAGAGACGATCGAAGTGGAAACCCAGAGCGGCCTGCTGATGTTCCGCATTCTGGAAATTCAGAGAGCAAACATTTAAGGGGGAGAAAAACAGTGGCAGGAGAAAAGAATGTTCAGGCACAGGATATTAACCAGCTTCTGAAAGTGCGCAGAGATAAATTAAAAGATCTTCAGGACAGTGGAAAAGACCCATTTGTCATCACAAAATATGATGTGACCCATCACAGTCAGGAAGTTAAAGACAATTTTGAAACTTTGGAAGGACAGAGCGTGTCGCTGGCTGGCCGTATCATGTCCAAACGTGTCATGGGAAAAGCCTCTTTCTGTCATATTCAGGACTTACAGGGAACCATTCAGTCCTATGTGGCCCGTGACAGCATTGGCGAAGAAGAATATAAAGCCTTTAAGAAAATGGATATCGGCGATATCGTTGGCTTAAAGGGTGAAGTTTTCAAAACGAAAACCGGAGAAATTTCTATTCATGCGTCTGAAGTTACTCTGCTTTCCAAGAGTCTTCAGATTCTTCCGGAGAAATTCCATGGTCTGACCAATACGGATATCCGTTACCGTCAGCGCTATGTGGATTTAATTATGAATCCGGAAGTGAAAGATACATTTATTAAACGTTCTCAGATTTTAAAAGAAATCCGTAACTTCCTCGACGGCCGCGGGTTCATGGAAGTGGAGACTCCAATGCTTGTATCCAATGCAGGCGGTGCGGCAGCCAGACCATTTGAAACCCATTACAATGCCCTGGATGAAGATGTAAAGCTCCGTATATCTCTTGAGCTCTATCTTAAACGTCTGATCGTCGGCGGCCTGGAACGGGTTTACGAAATCGGCCGTGTATTCCGTAATGAAGGTGTAGATACCCGTCACAATCCGGAATTTACTCTGATGGAATTATATCAGGCATATACCGACTATGAAGGCATGATGGAACTGACCGAGAGCATGTTCCGTTACCTTGCGGAAAAAGTGTGCGGCAGCGCAGTGATCCAATATAACGATACCGTTATCGATATGTCAAAGCCGTTTGAACGTATCACTATGATCGATGCGGTGAAGAAATATTCCGGTATCGACTTCACTCAGGTAGCTACCGATGAAGAAGCCAAGGCTCTGGCTGATGAACGCCATATCGAATATGAAGCGCATCATAAAAAAGGCGATATTATCAACCTCTTCTTTGAAGAATACTGCGAAGATAAAATGATCCAGCCGACCTTTGTTATGGACCATCCGGTGGAGATTTCTCCGCTGACAAAGAAAAAGCCGGAAAATCCGGAGTTGGTAGAGCGTTTCGAACTGTTCATCTATGGACGTGAAATGTGCAACGCTTATTCCGAATTAAATGACCCGATTGACCAGAGAGAGCGTTTTGCTGCTCAGGAAGAGGCTTTCGCAGCGGGCGATGAAGAAGCGAACCATACGGATGAAGATTTCCTTAACGCACTGGAAATTGGTATGCCGCCGACCGGCGGCATCGGTTACGGCATCGACCGTCTTGTTATGCTTCTTACCAATTCTCAGGCAATACGTGATGTACTCCTCTTCCCGACGATGAAGTCGCTGGATTCAGATAAGAAAGCTTCCAAGACAAATAATGGCGTTTCTGAATCGGCACCGGAGAAAGAAGAAGTTATCGATTTCTCCAAGGTAAAAGTTGAGCCGTTATTCGAAGAATTTGTAGATTTCGATACTTTCAGCAAGTCTGATTTCAGGGCCGTAAAGGTAAAAGCATGTGAAGCTGTTAAAAAATCCAAGAAGCTGTTACAGTTTACTCTGGATGACGGAACAGGCACAGATCGTACGATTTTAAGCGGTATTCACGCTTATTACGAGCCAGAAGAACTGGTAGGCAAGACACTGATCGCTATCACAAATCTGCCTCCAAGAGCTATGATGGGAATTGAATCCTGTGGTATGTTGCTTAGTGCAATCCACGAAGAAGAAGGAGAAGAAAAACTTCATCTTCTGATGGTTGATAACCACATTCCGGCTGGTGCAAAGCTGTACTAAAGAGTACTTCTAGTACGAATTATGTATCGTGGACGTGATGTTCACAAGCAGTTAGTCTATGAAAAATAGGTTAGCTGCTTTTTTTATGCCAAAAAGGGGTGTCGTGTATGGAATAAGGAATGCTGTTCAGTCGTAAAATACCTTGCATAAAGGATAAAGTGCGCTTATAATAAATTACGATAAATTTGTAAGCAAACAGGAGAGAGACGATGAGTATAAGAATTGGTATTTTAGGTTACGGCAATCTGGGCCGGGGTGTGGAATGCGCCATTCGTCAAAACCCGGATATGGAATTAAAAGCCGTATTTACAAGAAGAAATCCGGAGCAGGTAACAATCCTCACAGAAAGCGCAGCGGTCTGCCGGGTGGAAGAAGCGGGTGCGTGGAAAGATAAGCTGGATGTAATGATCCTCTGCGGAGGAAGCGCTACGGATCTGCCGGTGCAGACGCCGGAATATGCAAAACTGTTTAATGTCATTGACAGTTTTGACACCCATGCCAGAATTCCGGAACATTTTGCAAATGTGGATGCCTCGGCTAAGGAAGGCGGTCATGTGGCGATCATTTCTGTAGGCTGGGATCCGGGGATGTTCTCCTTAAATCGGATGTATGCGAATGCTATTTTACCGGAAGGTAAGGATTATACCTTCTGGGGTCGGGGCGTCAGCCAGGGCCATTCGGATGCGATTCGCCGGATCGATGGCGTTAAAGATGCAAAGCAGTATACAATTCCTGTGGAGAGCGCTTTGGCTGCTGTGCGTGCAGGAGAAAATCCGGAACTGACAACACGTCAGAAACACACGAGAGAATGTTTTGTTGTGTTGGAAGAAGGGGCCGATCCAGCAAAAGTTGAGACGGAAATTAAAAATATGCCGAACTACTTTGCCGACTATGATACGACGGTACATTTTATCAGCGAAGAAGAGCTGAAAAGAGATCACAGCCAAATCCCTCACGGCGGATTCGTGCTGCGGAGCGGCGTGACCGGCTGGGAAAAGGAAAACAGTCACCTCATCGAGTACAGCTTAAAGCTGGATTCCAATCCGGAATTTACCGCCAGTGTTATTGTGGCCTATGCCCGGGCGGCTTATCGTTTGGCTTCCGAAGGCCAGACAGGCTGCAAGACTGTATTTGACATTGCACCGGCTTATTTAAGCGCAAAGCGCGGTGAGGAGCTTAGAGCGTCTATGCTGTAGAAAGCAGCATAAGTTGGTTATCAATAATGAAAAAGTAAATAAAATTATAAAAAACATCACTAAATTCCAAAAGACTATCCTTTTGGGGAGTGGTGTTTTTTTGTCTATTTGTTATAATTTTTTCTATAAAAATCTGTATTTGCAGAAAATATAAAATTTCAGATGAAGGGGAGAGACAATATGAAAAGAAGTTGCAAAAAAGCCTTTGCGGCGATTTTGACAGCGGTTCTGTTGGTCAATTCAGTAGTTTCAGGTACGTCAGCAGTGTTTGCGGAAACGCTGGATGTGATAGAAACTATGGAAGAAGATTCTGAGAAGGACAGTCCGGAGACGATTGAGATCGAAGAAACAGAGCCGGATTCACCGGAGAGCAAAAACAAAGAATCGGATACCTTTGAAACTGAAGAATCGACAGAGGATGCCGATTCTGATGAAACTGAGGCGGATGAAAAGCCTGAAACCGATGAAGTTGTAGAAAAACTGCAGGAACGTATTTGTGCGCTGCCGACGGTTGAGGAATGGAAGGCCATGTCTCAGGAACAGCAGGCGGAAATATATATGGAAGTCCAGCTGGCTGCAGATATTTATTTTGATGAATTGACTGAGGAACAGAGGAAGGACGTAGAGGCAGAACGGCTGCTGGCGCTGCTTGAAGCCTTTACTCAGGACATAATGGCGCTGAACGGCGGGGATTGGCAGGTTATTGAAGAGGTTCTTACAGTAACCGGTTCCATATCTTTGGCCGATGTTTCGGAAACATATACAAGCATCGATGTCAAAGAGGGCGGAAGTATCACGGCCGGAACAATCAATTGTCCGATTACCAACGCTGGTATGATCAGCGGCTGTACCTTTGGAACGAGCGCTTCGGTGAAGGCTAACACAGGGACAATTAAAGTGCCGGCAAAAATCGATGGTGCGACCATGTGGTTTGACTATAAAACAAGAGTGAAAGCCGCTTTGCTGGAATTAACAGATTATCCGTTGGAAGAAAATCAGGTGTGGGCTTATTATAATAAATACGGAGGCAGAAACGTTGAATTATCCGCAACAACAACCTTTGATTTAATAAATACAGACTATTTTCGCGGCTGGAAGTGCAGGATAAACTATGTTTCGCAAGTTGGTCCGGCAGATGCATTAGCAGCCTCGGTAGATTATGTTTTAACGTCAGAGCCTTACACAACGGGACTCATGAATTTTGGCAGCAAGGAGACTTATGAAAACTATACATTCCTTGGCTGGTCTGAGGATCGGAATGCGACAACAGCTACCTATGACAGAAAAGGAGTTCATGGTGCAAGCAGAATAACATTGACAAAGGATAAACCGGTGGTAACGCTCTGGGCTGTCTGGCAGGGAGATTATCACATTGTTCTGAATATTGTTGATGAGACAATAACCTATGGAAAAAGTATTCTGGTAGAAGCGACAGTGACAGATGGTAATGGCAATCCGGTATCGGACGGCACTCTGGAATTTGGTTTTAACGGACAAAGATACGGAGAGATTGTACAAAACGGCAACGTTTTTTCATGGGAAATTCCTACAGTTGATGAAAATAATAAAAATGCAGGAATCATAAGAACGGGGTTGAATTATATTTATGCGATCTATACTACGGGCGATGGAAGTAAGTCTTTTGATTCAAGGGGCGGCTATATCCGGTTAAAACCTCTGGAGGTAACGCCTGTGCTTATGTCTGATAACTGCGTATGGTCGCCGGCCGGAATATCCACCAACCAGATCAAGATCGGCTTTGTTACAAAGGATGATTCTGAAACAGTATATCAGCTTGGATGCTTTAAAACAGTTAAGGACAGTGACGGGAATACTGTGACTTCTATGCAGACAGCGGGTCAATATACAGTCGATGTTACAGAGCTGCTCAGCGGAGGCCCTTTTGTGGCAGATAAGGACATGGTGCAGCTTGTGGATAACAAATCGCTTACATTTACTGTAGAAAAGCTGGATCTCGGTGACGCTTCAGTTATCATTGAACCGTTGAGAGAAACAAAAGTATATGATGGAAGTCCTGTATCAACGGATGCGAGTCTTTATAGTATTAAGACTGTGGAGGACGGCCAGATATATTGTATTGACTCAGGTTGGTAGGCAGAGATCATCCCGGATAAGAACAGCACAGAGGCGGGAACGGCCTATGTGCAGATTTCAGCGAATCCGGATGCACAGAATATAAAGGGTTCGCGTGAGGTAACCCTTACTATCGTAAAAGCGCCGACAGAGATTACCGGAACAACTGCTTATAATAAGATTTACGGAGATGAAGATTTCAATCTTTCCATGGTAAAAACAGGAGAGGAAGGAACGCTGAATTATGCGGTGATATCTGGAGAGGAGAACCTTTCTGTGACAGAAGATGGAACCGTAACGATAAAAAAAGCAGGAACATCGGTGATCCGTGTATCGATGGCAGAGACAAACAATTACATGGCCGCAGAAGATGTGGATGTGACGATCAGTATTGCAAAGGCTGCAGGAGGCGGAAGTGTGACTCTGGAGAATTGGGTGTATAGTCCGGATGGAAGTACAGTAAAAAATCCGACAGTATTATCCGATACAAACGGGACGGACCAGGTGACCTGTTTGTATAAAGTAAAAGATGCGGATGACAGCACTTATACAACAGAACAGCCGGTAAATGCAGGGGTTTATACGGTGAAAGCGATTTTCGCGGCGACCGATAATTATCTTGAGGCCAGTGCGGAAACCGATTTTGTTATTGAAAAAGCCGAAAAACCGGAAAACACACCGGAAGGAGAGAACACAAAGATAGAAGCTTCGGCAACCATGGAAAGTCTGAAGGACATTGTACTGCCGGATGGATGGAGTTGGACAGACGATAGCATAAAACTTATCCCAGGAGGCACGGTCACGGCGACAGCGGTCTATGAGGATACTGCAAATTATAAAGAGCATCAGGTGGAAATTCAGATCTATAAGGCCGAAGAAGTTGTCGAAGATGATGAAACCGAGAAGGAAACCGACGACACGACGGACGATGAGACGGAGAAAGAAACCGACGACAAGACGGACGATGAGACCGAGAAAGAAACCGATGGCAAGACGAATGATGAGACCGAGAAAGAAACGACCGGCAAGAACAATCATCAGACGAATAACAAGCCAAATAACAAGCCGAATAATAAGACAACCTCGCCAAAAACCGGCGATGAAAGTCCAATAGGCTTATATGTGCTGATATTGCTGGCCGGTGCAGTCGGTATGGCGGGAGCTGTTTTGGCAAAGAAAAAAGAAAATAAGAAAATTTTATAATTACTTGTGCGGATG
>CATZYB010000112.1 GCA_958426095.1 uncultured Lachnospiraceae bacterium | reverse complement strand
GATCATCCGGTGAAATAACATTGCCTTTGGACTTACTCATCTTAATACCGTTTTTACCTGTGATCATACCCTGATTGAACAGTTTATGGAACGGTTCATCAAAGTCGATCACTCCGATATCGTAAAGGAATTTTGTGTAGAAACGGGAATAAAGCAAATGCAGTACCGCATGTTCTACACCGCCGATATACATATCTACCGGCAGATATTTATCTGCTTTTTCTCTGGACACAAGTTCTTCGTCATTATGAGAATCCACATAACGCAGGAAGTACCAGGAAGAGCCGGCCCACTGAGGCATAGTATTTGTTTCTCTCTTAGCCGGTGCGCCGCAGTTCGGACAGGTCGTATTTACCCAGGAATCAATGGCTGCCAATGGGGATTCGCCCGTACCTGTCGGCTGATAGGATTCAACTTCCGGCAGTAATAATGGAAGTTCTTCTTCCGGTACAGGAACGCAGCCGCACTTCGGACAATGAACGATCGGAATCGGCTCGCCCCAATAACGCTGACGGCTGAATACCCAGTCACGCAGTTTGTAGTTTACAGTCTTACGGCCAAACCCTTTTTCTTCAATGATCATCGGAGCTTCTTTTTTCAGAACAGAAGATTCCATACCATTCCATTCGCCGGAATTGATCATAGTTCCTGATGCTTCTGTATAAGCTTCGGTCATATTTTCAATTTCTTTGCCGTCTTTGGCAATAACCTGGATGATCGGAATATTGAATTTCGTAGCAAATTCAAAGTCACGGTCATCATGGGCCGGTACACACATAATAGCGCCTGTACCGTAATCTGCCAGTACATAGTCAGAAATCCAGATTGGCGTCTTTGCGCCGTTCAATGGATTGATGGCATAACTTCCGGTAAATACACCCGTTTTTTCTTTATCCTGGAGACGGTCTACATTAGATTTCATGGAAGCTTCATAGATGTATTTATCAACAGCTTCTTTGTTTTCCGGTGTGGCTAAGGATGCAGCAAGAGCATGCTCCGGCGCCAGTACCATAAATGTTGCGCCGTACAGTGTATCCGGACGTGTCGTATACACTGTAATCTTCTCATCTCTGCCGTCCACCGGGAAGTCCACTTCTGCGCCGTAGGATTTGCCGATCCAGTCGGTCTGCATCTTTTTAACCTTTTCCGGCCAATCCAGTTTATTCAGATCTTCCAGCAGACGGTCTGCATATTTTGTAATACGAAGCATCCACTGTTTCAGATTTTTCTTTGTTACAGGAGAACCGCAGCGCTCACAGTTGCCATTGACAACTTCTTCATTTGCCAGACCTGTCTTACAGGAAGGACACCAGTTGATCGGCATCTCTTTTTCATAGGCCAGACCTTCTTTAAACATCTTTACAAAAATCCACTGAGTCCATTTATAGAATTTCGGATCTGTTGTATTTACTTCCATATCCCAGTCATAAATAGCTGCGATCTCATTAATCTGACGTTTAATATTTGCCACGTTTTCTGCTGTGGATTTTGCCGGATGAACGCCCATCTTGATCGCATAGTTTTCAGCCGGAAGACCAAAGGCATCCCACCCCATCGGATGAATCAGGTAATATCCCTGAAGCATCTTATAACGGCTCCATACATCAGAAATAACATAGCCTCTCCAATGTCCGACATGCAGACCATTTCCTGACGGATATGGGAACATGTCCAGACAGTAATATTTCGGTTTCTTACCATCATTGACGTTTACCGGATTCTTTTCCCAGTTCTGACGCCACTTTTTTTCAATCTCCTTATGATTATAAGGTGTTGCCATAATTTAAACATCCTCTCTGTATCTCAATTTCAAACTAACCTATATTTTATCATATTCATGCTAAAATTCAACGATTTTGTTTGATTTTACGCATTTTTCATCGCTTTCAAAATCGTACTGATCTTCGGTGTCATACCGTAAAGCAACACGCCAACCCGGTAAATTTTTGCCGAAAGAATGCCAATTCCAAAAACAGAAACAATTAAAACAGCAATTGAGATGATGATTTCATAAATCGGCACTGTACTCATGGCGATCCGGGTAAACATGGCGATCGGCGATGTAAATGGAATAAAAGAGCAGATTTTCATAGCCATATTATCCATTGTACCGCTGGACATGGAAACGACTACAATAACAAATGCAGCAATGAATAAGAATGTCAGCGGCATTACCGATGTATTGATATCTTCTACCTTTGACGCTGTCGAACCAATTGCTCCATATAAAAAAGCGTAAATAAAGAATCCCAGAATAAAGAAAATCAGCATATACCCTAAGAGATGGGGCGGTACATTAAATATGGATTGGATCATATAATTATCGCCCCAGTATCCGGCATTCATGTTATAAAACAGAATGGAGGCGCCAAAAACCAACACCAACTGGGTCAGACCGGCTAATCCCGAACCAATGACTTTTCCAAACATCATGCTTGAAGGTTTCGCACTGGTAATGAGCAATTCCATCGCTCTGGAACTTTTTTCTGTCGCAACATTGGTAGCAACCATCTGTCCATAAAGCAATATAACCATATATAATGCAAAAATCATAATATAAGTATAGAAGAAGTTCTGCATCTGGTCTTTACCAAGACTTTCAACCTCATGCTCGATCTGTGCGGATAAAATGCTTCCGGCCTCTACCGGCTCAATGCCCTTTTCAACCATCGCACGCATACGATAAATGTTTTGAAAAAGCTCATCGGCTACAGACGTATTATTATCATACATTGAAAGATTATTCACATAGTAAGTATAGGACATATCTCCTGTAATGACAAAAGCACACTCAGCCTCATCAGACAGTATCTGCTCCTTAATTATTTCTACGCCCTCTGTTGTCGCCTGAACATTATAATCCTCAAACGCCGCTCCGAAGACCTGCTCCAGTACTTCTCCTTCTTCCGGTGTTTCCGCTGCCACCAGCATCACCTTGCGCTGCTCCGGTTCTGTGGATTCCGATTCATTTTTAAAAAGACCGGATATCCGCGGAAAAAACATGACAACACCGATGGCCAGTACAAGGAAAGTAGTAATACCGGCAAAAATTTTATTTTTAAAATAGTGCTGCAGTTCAAATTCTAGTATGATCAAAAACTGTTTCATAATGCTTCCTTTCTTTCCTATTTTCCTGCATATTCGACAAATATATCATTCAAAGAAGGTTCATATACCCGTATTTCATCGACATCATAGTTTTCAACAAGCTGGCGCATCACTGACTGTTTATCCTCCGGAGCTTTTAATCGTATAATAAGCTCTTCCCTGTCGTTTTCCACACAACAGTCTGCAAAATCTTTTTTAATCACTGCATTTTTATCCGAACGTACCACCAGACTGTCCCTCGCATGGCTTCTTTTTATTTCATTCAGATTCCCCTGTAAAACAATTTCTCCATTATTCAAAATAGCGATATGATCGCAAAATTCTTCGATATAATTCATCTGATGACTGGAAAACAACACAATCTTTCCTTTTGCAATCTCTTCCCTGACGACATCTTTTAAAAGCATAGCGTTGACTGGATCCAATCCAGAAAAAGGCTCATCCAGCACTACGATCTGCGGATCATGAACCAATGCTGTGATAAGCTGGATTTTCTGCTGATTTCCTTTGGAAAGTGTGTCCAACCGTTTATTTCTGTATTCCGTCATCCCAAGATGTTCCAGCCAGTAATCCACAGCTCGCACCGCCTCTTTTTTACCCATACCTTTTAATTGAGCAAAATAAATCAGCTGGTCGATGATTTTCTTCTTCGGATACAGGCCCCTCTCCTCCGGAAGATAACCAATCTGCACTTTTTCATAATTGATCGGCCGACCATCAAGTAAAATTTCTCCGCTATCTGCCGGAAATACATCCATCAAAATGCGGATTGTTGTTGTTTTCCCGGCGCCGTTACGTCCAAGCAAACCAATGGCTTTTCCTCCAACCGCCCGAAAAGATATCCCTTTCAAGACAGTTTTTTCGCCAAAATTCTTTTTAATTTCATGTATAACCAGCTCCATTATTTTCTCCTTTAAACAGATTATATTTTTCCTTACTTCTCTTCACATAAATGATATTGGGACGGCCTGTTAATTCAGACCGCCCCATAAAGAATTAGATCCGCTATTTACTATTCTGCTTTTTCATTATCTGCAATAACCTTCTCCTGAACATCACTTGGAGCCTGTTCATATCTGCTGAAGGAATATGCGTAGCTTCCACGTCCGCCAGTCATAGAACGGAGGTTTGTAGAATATCCATAAAGTTCGGATAATGGAATATCTGCAACGATTTCTGTCTTTCCACCTTCGGTCGGGTTCATACCGAGAACACGGCCGCGCTTCTTATTCAGATCGCCCATGATATCACCGGTGTAGCTGTCCGGAACGATAACGCTCAGGGAAACGATCGGCTCAAGGATTACAGGATTTGCCTGCATAAACGCACTCTTGAATGCCTGACGAGCCGCCGTCTTAAATGCCATTTCGGAGGAATCTACCGGATGATAGGAACCATCAAACAATGTTGCTTTCACGCCAACAACAGGATATCCGGCCATAGGTCCTTTAAGGACAGAGTCCTGAATACCTTTTTCAACAGCAGGGAAATAGTTCTTCGGTACAGCGCCGCCGACAACCCGCTCTGCGAATACATATGGCGTCTCCAGATCGCCGGATGGCTCGAATTCCATCGCAACATCACCGTATTGGCCATGTCCGCCGGACTGTTTTTTATATTTTTCACGCACGGAAACTTTCTTACGAATGGTTTCACGATACGGAACTCTCGGTTTGGAGAGATTGATCTTAACTTTATATTTTGCTTCCAGCTTGCTCACAACAACATCCAAATGCTGGTCGCCCATTCCATAAAGAAGAGACTGACGGTTTTCCTTATCATTGAAAGTTCTCAGGGTCAAATCTTCTTCCATCATCTTCTGAAGAGCCTGGGAAACCTTATCTTCATCGCCCTTATTCTCAGCTTCATAACGCATATATGTATAAGGAGATTCCACTTCAAATTTTTCAAATACCAGTGGATCAGCTTTCAGAGAAAGCGTATCGCCTGTGGAAGTATTGGATAATTTGGCGATCGCACCAATATCACCGGCTTTTAATTCTGGCATTTCAATAGCTTCTTTACCTCTTAAAATATAAATTCTGGAGAGCTTCTCCTCTGTTTCTTTATCATAATTATAGATGACCGAATCGGATTTCAATTCACCGGAACAAACCTTAATTAACGAATAACGGCCGATGAACGGGTCAACAATGGTCTTGAATACATAAGCGGAGAATGGACGACGAGAGTCATAATCCACATTGTATTCTTTATCTGTACGAGGATCTTTACCAAAAATCTTAATGTTATCACGGATCGGTGAAGGCAGGAACTCTACGCATGTTTCAATTAAACCTTCAATACCATAGGCTAACGTACCGGAACCGCACTGTACCGGAACTACAGAACCTTCATTAACATTCACACGAAGGGCATCAATGATCTCATCTACAGTAAACTCTTCACCATCGAAATAGCGTTCCATGTATTCTTCGCTTGTTTCAGCAACAGCTTCCATCAAAGCCTCACGGCATGGTTCAAGATCATCCTGTACATCATCCGGAACATCTCTTTCTTCCCATTTTCCGCCGCCGGTAAAACGACGTCCCTTTAAGGTAACCACATTGACAACGCCGGTGAATTTATGATCTTCACGAATCGGCAGATGGAACGGAGCGATACGCTTGCCATAAAGTTCACGGAGCTGCTCAACGACCTTCATATAATCCGCATGTTCATCATCCATATTCGTTACAAAGAAAACTCTCGGAATATCGTATTTTTCACAGTAATCCCACGCTTTTTCCGTGCCTGCTTCCACGCCTGCTTTACCATTGATAACGATGATCGCACCGTCCGCAGCAGCCAGAGCTTCATCGACTTCACCGGCAAAATCCAGATAGCCCGGTGTGTCTAAAAGATTAATCTTCCAGAATTTCCATTCAATCGGAACAACCGATGTGCTGATTGAAAATTTACGACGGATTTCTTCTTTATCATAATCGCTGATGGTGTTTCCATCCTCAATGCGTCCCTGACGTGTTGTAACTCCTGTAACATGCGCCATTGCTTCTACGAGAGATGTTTTTCCACAGCCGCCATGGCCTAAAATTGCAACGTTACGTATGTCCTGTGTTTTGTAAACCTTCATGTCTTATTCCTCCAATACGTTTTTATGGATATATTTTACTAAAAAAATTGCTCATCTTCAAGAGTTTTATAGAAAATATACAAGATTTGCTTGATTTTTTTCTTCAATAATGCTATCATTAGGACTAACGAAAAAAGCGATGACGGGAACCAGTAAGGATTCTTTGGTTTATACAGAAAGTTACCGGGTGATGAGAGGTGCATAAAACAGATTCCTGAATACATCCCTGAGCTGCAGGCTGAACCCTTTGGCAGTAGGCTGCGCCGGTTGCAACCGTTATATTGCCGGAGTATAATCACTATATTGACGTACTCTATAAGATTTGTACAGCGATGTGCAGATGAATAAAGGTGGTACCACGGAAGGTTGCGCTTTCGTCCTTTACAGCGGGGACGGAAGCTTTTTTTTGCGCGAAGGCACAAAGCGGTCAAAAGTGCAAAGGTACAGAAATTTTGTCCCAACATTAATAACGAACATTTCAGGAGGACATTGCAATGAGTAAACAAACTATCGGATTTATAGGACTCGGACTGATTGGCGGCTCCATCGCCAAAGCCCTGCGGGCAAAACACCCGGATATGACGATCATTGCCTATAACCGCAGCAAAGACAGCCTTATTGAGGCTATGGCCGACGGAACGATCAATCAGGCTATGGATACCATTGGCCCGGGCTTTTCCCAATGTGATATTATCTTCTTATGCGCCCCGGTCAGCGTAAATATCCGCTGTCTGGAACAATTAAAACCCATCATTAAACCGGACTGTATCCTGACCGATGTAGGAAGTGTAAAAACGACCATTCATGAAGCCGTCGCCGAACTCGGTATGACGGAACATTTTATCGGCGGTCACCCGATGGCCGGTTCTGAAAAAACCAAATACAGCAGCGCCAAAGTCCATTTGCTTGAAAATGCCTATTATATCCTGACTCCGGGGGAAGGCACGACCGACAAGATGCTTGAGGAAATGGTCCGCATTGCAAAAGATATTAATGCGATCCCTGTGACTCTGGATTACCACGAACACGACCGGGTCACAGCAGCCATCTCCCATCTGCCCCACATTATTGCCTACACACTGGTCAATCTTGTCAAAGACTCGGACAATCCGGAAGGTATGATGCGGATGCTGGCCGCCGGAGGTTTCAGGGATATTACCCGGATCGCTTCTTCTTCACCGGAAATGTGGCAGCAGATCTGCGCCGAAAATCAAACACAGATTTTAAACATGCTGCATCTTTACATCGAACGGATGACCGAAATCGGTGAAGCTATTCAAACAGATAACGCCCGGAAACTTTTGGACACATTTGCATCGGCCAAGGAATACCGGGATGATATTCCTCAAAGTCATGTAAAAAGCCTGCTTTCGCCATCCTTTGAAATGTTTGTGGATTTGGTTGACGAATCCGGTGCGATTGCTACGATTGCTACGATTCTGGCAACAAATGGAATCAGCATCCGAAATATCGGCATTGTACACAATCGGGAATTTCAGGAAGGGGTACTTCATATCGAATTTTATGACGGGGAATCTGCTGAAAAAGCCACGGAGCTTTTAAATCGCTTCCATTATGTCATTCATCTGCGTAAATAAACATTATATATAGGAGAAATTTTAATTATGAAAATAAAACGCGTAAACGGATTAAAAGGAACTGTAGCTATTCCCGGAGATAAATCTATCTCCCATCGAAGTATCATGCTTGGCTCCATCGCCGAAGGAACAACCGAAGTTCATAATTTTCTTCAGGGAGCAGACTGTCTCTCTTCCATCGCCTGCTTCCGCCAGATGGGCATTGATATTGAAAATAATGGTGATATTGTCCGCATCCACGGGCAGGGACTTCATGGATTAAAATGCCCGGAAAATACTCTTGATACGGGGAACAGCGGAACAACGACCCGCTTAATGTCGGGTATCCTCGCCGGACAAAATTTTGAATGTACGATCAACGGCGACGCTTCCATTCAATCCCGCCCGATGCGGCGTATTATAACGCCGCTGTCTTTGATGGGCGCTTCCATCGAAAGTATTCGAGGCAATGATTGCGCGCCTTTAAAGATTACCGGGCAAAAACTTCACGGTATTCACTACAATTCGCCGGTATCCTCTGCTCAGGTAAAATCTGCAGTTCTCCTCGCCGGTCTTTATGCCGAAGGGGAAACCAGCGTAACTGAACCGGTACTTTCAAGAAATCATACCGAATTGATGCTTGGCGCCTGCGGCGGCGATATCCGCTCCAAAGGGACTACTGCTATTCTACGTCCTGTTAAACGTCTGAACGCTCAGAAAATCGTCGTTCCGGGAGACATTTCCTCTGCCGCCTACTTTATGGCCGCCGGACTTATTGTTCCAAATTCGGAAATCTGTATCGAGAATGTCGGCATCAATCCGACCCGTGACGGCATGATCAAAGTCTGCCAGGCTATGGG
>CATZYB010000111.1 GCA_958426095.1 uncultured Lachnospiraceae bacterium | reverse complement strand
GCACTCGGCTGTTAACCGAGTTGTTGCAGGTTCGAGCCCCGCTCGGGGAGCTGAAGGATCCGTAAATGTATAATTTACGGATTTTTTTTATTATTATAAAATAATACCCTATATCTATAGTCTATAGAAACGGCGCCCTAAAGCGCCGTTTTTGAATGTTGTGGGCAGGTCCATATTCATAATTACAGACAATGTCAAGGATTGGCGGATGAGATGATGGCAAAAGTCCTTCAATTGACATTCTGATTTTTAAACATTATACTAGTGATAGCAAAAATATTAAGGAGAAATTCAGTGAAATTAGTACGTACAGAAGATGCTGTCGGTCAGGTATTATGTCATGACATTACCCAGATCATCCGAGGAGTCACAAAGGACGCAGTGTTTCGAAAGGGCCATGTGATCGAAGAAGAAGACATACCGGTGCTTTTGAGTGTGGGGAAAGAACATATCTATATCTGGGAAAATGATGAGAACATGATGCATGAAAATGAAGCGGCAGAGGTTTTATTTGAGATTTGCAAAGGGGCGCACATGCACGGTTCAGAGATTAAAGAAGGTAAGATTGAACTGATCGCTGATATCGATGGCGTGCTGAAAATCAATCGGGAGAAGCTGAACGGGATCAATCGTCTGGGACAGATGATGATCGCATCCAGACATGGAGATTTTCCGGTGAAAAAAGGCGATAAAATTGCGGGAATGCGAGTTATTCCGCTGGTGATTTCAAAAGAAAAGATGGAAACGGCCCGGCAGACCGCCGGTACGGCGCCGATTTTTGAGATATGGCCTTATCGGCTTCGTACTGCCGGTGTGATCACGACCGGAAACGAGGTTTACAAACATCGTATTGAAGATACCTTTACTCCGGTGATCGAGGAAAAACTGGCCGAGTATGACGTGAGTATGACGGAACATGCGCTGTGCGGGGACGATCCGGAGCAGATTGAAAAAGCTATTCGCGGGATGCTGGCGGCCGGGGTGGATATGATCCTTTGTACGGGCGGGATGAGTGTAGATCCAGACGACCGTACGCCTCTGGCGATTAAAAACACAGGTGCAGAGATTATTACCTATGGCGCGCCGGTGCTTCCGGGGGCTATGTTTATGCTGGCTTATTATGGAGGAAAAGTCCCGATCATGGGCCTTCCGGGCTGCGTGATGTATTCAAAAAGGACGATTTTTGATCTGGCGCTTCCAAGAATTTTAACCGGTGAAAGACTGATGGTAAACCACATCACCTCAATGGGGGAGGGCGGATTATGCCTGTCATGTCCGGTATGTACATTTCCGAACTGCGGCTTCGGAAAAACACAGGGATGATTGTTCCTGAAAGAGCAGGAGGCGAGATATGGGGAAAATTCAGGCAATCTGCGTCAGTGAACGCAGAGGAACGAAAAAACATGAAGTGTTACGGGCGGAATTAAAAGAGAAATGGGGAATTGTCGGCGACGCCCATGCCGGTGACTGGCACCGTCAGGTCAGTCTTCTTTCCCAGGAAAAAATAGACGAATTTCGCTCAAAAGGGGCGGATATCGCATACGGAGACTTTGGAGAAAACCTTGTAGTTGAAGGGTTTGATCTGGCCGCCCTGCCGACAGGAACCCGGCTTAAGATAGGGTCTGTTGTGCTGGAAGTGACGCAGATAGGAAAAGAATGCCACAGTCATTGTGAGATTTATCAGCGGATGGGAGAGTGCATTATGCCGAGGGAGGGGATTTTTGCCCGGGTTCTGCACGGCGGATGTATTGAAAAGGGCGATGCGGTTGAGCAAATTCCGGCAGAGGGCGGACAGCCCTATACGGCTGCGGTAATCACTTTGAGTGACAAGGGCTATGCCGGAGAGCGGGAAGACAGAAGCGGACCGACAGTCCGGGAAATGCTTTTGGAAGACGGATACGAGGTCGTGGAAACGCTTATTCTTCCGGACGAACAGGAAATGCTTGAATATGAGTTAAAACGGCTTGCTGACAGTCGGCAGGTACACCTGATCCTCACTACCGGAGGAACAGGATTTTCAAAACGGGATATCACGCCGGAGGCAACGATCGCGGTATGCGATCGGATGGCCAGGGGGATTGCCGAAGCAATTCGGGCCTATTCCATGACTATTACGAAGCGGGCGATGTTAAGCCGGGGTGAGTCGGGAATACGAAAAGGAACTTTGATCGTCAATCTGCCGGGAAGTCCGAAAGCGGTAAAGGAAGCGTTGGAATATATATTGCCCGAGCTGAAACATGGTCTTGGGATATTAAGCGGAAGAGAAGGAGAGTGTGCAAGAAGATGAAACAATGGATGAAACGTATAATGGCAATGGGAATGGCAATGTGTATGCTGACAGGCCTTGCGGCCTGCTCGGGCAATGCTGAGACGAAAGCGGAGACAGAATTGGCCGGAAGCGAAGAAACGAAGGCGGTGGCCGTTCACGATGGGGAGAATGGGTCAGAGGAGACAGAGATTCAGGTGTTTATTGCCGCCAGTCTGAACACAGTCATGACAGAGCTGGCAGAGCGATACCAGAGCGAACATCCGGAAGTGAAGATTACGTTTAATGCGGATAGTTCAGGAAAGCTTTTAACTCAGATTGAAGAGGGGTATGCCTGCGACATTTTCTTCTCGGCAGCACAGAAGCAGATGGACCAGCTGGAGGCGGACGGCCTGGTTATTGAAGGTTCCCGACACAATGTGGTCAACAATCAGGTTGTGGTACTGACGTTAAAAGACAGCGGCACGAAAGTGACCGGACTTGAGAACCTGGAAGAAGCTGCCAGCATTGCTTTGGCCGGAGGCAGCGTCCCGGTGGGAAAATATACCCGTCAGGCGTTGGTAAATATGGGGATTTTACCCGATGCGGAGGATGTTTCTCTCATTACGACCCAGGAAGTTTCCGATGCTCTGGGCGGTGTGGAGATCAGTGAGCAGGATAATGTGAGCAAGGTGCTGATCGCAGTGACCGAAGGGGCCTGCGAGGTCGGAACGACCTATTATTCAGATACATACGGCTACGAAGATAAGGTGGAGATTCTTGAAAAAGTAAGCTATGATCTGACGGGCGATGTGATCTATCCGATCTGTCTGGTACAAAATAAAGAAGCGGATGAAACAGAGAAAAAGGCGGCGGAGGATTTCTTACAGTTTGTTCTTTCGGATGAATCCAGAGATGTATTTGAGAGTTACTATTTTGATACAAATGTGGAATAACAACGCCTGAGAGCAGGGGAGATGAAACAATGGAGAAAGTAGGAGAAATTTTGATGAACCTGGACTGGAGTCCCCTGTTTATCTCGCTGAAGACCGGGGCGGTAGCCACTGTTCTGGCGTTTTTTCTGGGAATTTATGCGGCCAGAAAGGTGGTAAAAGCGAAATCCGGGATAAAGGCTGTAATAGATGGACTTTTGACATTGCCGATGGTTCTTCCGCCGACGGTCGCAGGTTTTTTCCTGCTTTTGCTCTTTAGCACCCGGAGACCTGTGGGGGCTTATCTGTACGATACCTTCGATATTAAGATTGTTCAATCCTGGGCGGGGTGTGTCATTGCGGCGACGGTCATCGCCTTTCCTCTGATGTACCGGAATGCCCGGGCTGCTTTTGAACAGATTGATGTGAATCTGATTTATGCAGCCCGGACCCTGGGAATGTCGGAATGGAAGATTTTCTGGAAGGTCGTCATGCCGACGGCCGGACCGGGAGTGGCGGCCGGAACGATTTTAACCTTTGCGAGAGCGATGGGAGAGTATGGAGCAACCTCTATGCTGGCCGGTAATATCCCGGGAAAGACAGGGACAATCTCACAGAAAATCGCTATGGTCATACAGGACGGCGATTATCTGACGGCAGGGGTTTGGGTTGGAATCGTCATGGTCCTTGCTTTTGGCATTGTGTGCGTAATGAATTTAATGATCGGGAAACAGATGAAGCATGTGAAACGGTGGTAGGATGTCAATTGAGGTTTTGATCAAAAAGGATTTAGGAAGTTTTAAACTGAATATTGCATTTCAAAGCGACAGCAGGCGCATCGGTATTCTCGGCGCCTCCGGGTGCGGTAAAAGTCTGACTTTAAAAAGTATTGCCGGTATTGAGCGGCCGGAGGAAGGACGTATCCTTATTAACGGGAAAGTCCTGTATGACTCTTCAAAGCGGCTCAATTTAAAGCCTCAGTTACGCAAAGTCGGATACCTGTTTCAGAATTATGCCCTCTTTCCGACAATGACGGTGGAGCAGAACATTGCTGCCGGATTGACTGGAAAAAGGGAAGAAATCGGGCGGCGGGTCCATGAGATGGTGGAACGATTTCATCTCAATGGACTTGAAAAACGGCTTCCGGGGGAACTTTCCGGGGGACAGCAACAGAGAGTCGCTCTGGCGAGAATGCTGGTCTGTGATCCGGAAGTGATATTGCTGGACGAGCCGTTTTCGGCTCTGGACGTCCATCTGAGAGATCAGATGCAGCGGGAGTTGATGGAAATGCTCGAATCCTATCCGGGTATCGTCGTTTTAGTATCCCACAGCCGGGACGAAGTATATCGGATGAGCGAGGAACTGCTTGTTCTTGAACAGGGACGGATTGCAGGCCAGGGGAATACAAAACAGATTTTTGATGAGCCGGGGAATGAGACGATAGCCCGATTGACCGGGTGTAAAAATATTGCAAAGGTCCGGCCTGGGGGTTCAGGCATTTATGTGGAGGATTGGGATATTGAATTGCCGATCCGGGGAAGGTCCGGGTCAGATATTCGGGCGGTGGCCATTCGTGCCCATCAATTTTCCATGCATAAAACAGAAGAAAATGACTATTTTGATTTTACAGTACTTGAACCGGTGGTGACAGAAGATTTATTTGAATATAATATTTCCTTTAAGACGTCGAGACGCGCAGCAGGACGGCTGGACTGGAAGGTATTTAAAGATGCGTGGCAATATGGACGGGACAAGATGCCGGAAAGGCTTTATCTGAAAAAATCGGATTTACATTTGCTGACGGAATAAAATGAAAAAATCTGGAAAAATTGAAAATTTCTCTTGCCAAACTTCTTAAGATATGATAGTATAGATATCGCTGAGGCTCCATGGTCAAGCGGTTAAGACACCGCCCTTTCACGGCGGTAACAGGGGTTCAAATCCCCTTGGAGTCATTGCACAAAAGTGCATAATGTAAGGCGCAGTAGCCAAGTGGTAAGGCAATGGTCTGCAACACCAGTACGCACCGGTTCAAATCCGGTCTGCGCCTCTGCAGTAACCCCGGAAGTTTTCATTTCCGGGGTTTTAAAAACTAAAAAAATAAATGATATCAGAGACAATGAAGTTCGGATACAGGCTTCTTGTCTCTTTTTTGATAAGGAGGATTGACTGTGGGAAAACCGATGGTAGGAATTATACCTTTAGTTGACAGAGAAAGAGAAAGTTATTGGATGCTGCCGGGTTACATGGAGGGCCTTGCCAGAGAAGGGGCCATTCCTGTTATGCTCCCGTTGACGTCAGATCAGGGGGTATTGGAACAGATTGTTAAAAAATTTGATGGGTTTCTGTTCACGGGCGGCCAGGATGTGTCCCCAGACATTTACAGAGAAGAGATATTGCCCGTATGCGGGGAGCGCTGTAAAGAAAGAGACGAGATGGAGCGCAGATTGCTGGCTTTGGCCTGGGAACGGGATAAGCCGGTGCTTGGTATCTGTCGGGGTATACAATTTATCAATGCGGTTCTGGGAGGAACATTATATCAGGATCTGCCGTCTCAGAAACCCTCGGAAGTGAAGCATCATCAGTCGCCGCCTTATGATGAGCCGGTACATGAGGTTGATATTGTTGAGGGTTCGCCTTTACATGGATTGCTCGGTCAGACGGTGATTCCTGTCAATAGTTATCATCATCAGGCGGTCAGAAAGCTGGCGGCGAAGCTGTGTGCGATGGCCTATTCGGAGGATGGGTTGGTCGAAGCCGTATATGCACCTGAAAAGAAATATGTGTGGGCTTTTCAGTGGCATCCGGAATTTTCTTATTTAAAAGATGAAAATAGTAAAAAAATTTTTCAGAGTTTTGTGGATTCAATGAGATAATATATCAAGTGTTTGGATTGCTTTTTGAAAACGAACATATTATAATAAATCTGTATATTCAAATTATTATGACAGGAGGAAATAAAGATGAACGAAGAAGCAAACAGCTATAGATTGCCGTTGATCGGCGATAAAGCTCCGGAATTTACAGCGCTTACGACACAGGGAACTGTTAATTTCCCGGAAGATTTTAAAGGAAAATGGGTTCTGTTCTTTTCTCATCCATCGGACTTTACCCCGGTGTGTACAACAGAATTTATGACCCTGGCCTCTATGGAAGATGCCTTTAAGGAGATAAATACACAGTTGATCGGTCTGTCCGTGGACTCTCTCTATTCTCATATCGCATGGATTCGAAAAATTGAAGAACTGGAATGGAACGGTATTTCCAAACCGAAGATCAATTTCCCGGTGATTGCAGATTTAAATATGAAGGTTTCGACGAAGTATGGTATGCTCCAGCCAAATGTATCCAGTACACAGGCAGTTCGTGCCGTTTTTATCATTGACCCGGAATCAGTGATTCGTGCGATCATCTATTATCCGCTGACAACGGGACGGAATTTTGATGAGATCCGTCGTGCGATCATCGCCCTTCAGAAAGCAGATGCGGATCATTGTTCCACACCGGCGAATTGGGTTCAGGGGAACGATGTCATCATTCCGACTCCGACGACCTGTGAGGCTGCTGAACGCGGAATGGCGAGCAATTCAGATACAGAATACAGTCTTGACTGGTTCTTACGTTTCCGTAAAGAATCCAAATAATTGAATACATAAAGACTATGATCAGAGCTTGTTCAGGAGCCTTTGCGAGGGGCGCCCTGGACAAGCTCTTTAGTAATTCCTGCCCCTGTATTTGGATGTCTGGACGAATAGCATTCATCACAGGCAAAAAGGATAATCAATGCAATACACAGAGGAATGAGAATCCTGCGAGATATTTGACGGATAAGGTTGTCCAGCACAGGAGCCAGAACATAAACGATCAACATGCCGCCGAGGCCAAAGGTCAACAGGCCTTCAGCGCAGATACGGCCGTGAAGGTTCAGGTAGTAGCCGGTATAATCCCACCAACGCTGACCATTGTGGGTGATTTCCAGATAATAACCGGTAAAGTATTCAACAAGGCCGCAAAGGGTGATGGCCAAAATAAATTCCAGCGGTGGATTTTTGCGGAATTTATTTAAAAGTAATAGAATCAGGGCGCTGCCTGCGCCATAAATCGGCAGCCACGGGCCGAAAAGCACGCCCCGGTTGACGAATTCTCCGTAGGTGATCATATGGAGACTGACTTCCCAGATCCAGCCGATGAAGGACAGGGCAAAGAAAATAATGATAATCGACCAGACAGAATAATGCCGGATATAGTGGACAGTTCCAATCCATTCCCGTTTCATATCGGATGGAAGCGGCGAAAGCCGTGTCGGATAAACCCGGCCTTCTGCTGCGGCAATTTCCCGGTCAATCCGGGTAAGTCGGGCCTGGTCTTTTTCGTAGGCCTGTTCGGCTTTTGAATGAATGAATGTGACGCCAAAGGTATCGGCGATAAATTTATGAAATCCTTTGAGTTCGGGCAGGGTCACCTGTGGATGGGAGACGGCGGCAATAATATCTGCATAGGTACTTTCCATCGTTTTTGAATCTGCTTTCTCAAAAAGATAGGTATCGTTCAACAGTTCTGCATCTTCAATATGTTTATCTTTTGCAAGTTGGCGAAGATGTACATAATATTCCGTGAAAAAGGCGGTGGTGTAGGGATTTGTAAAAAGAATGTCGCTGACGCCGAGGGTCAGACTGCCGAGAATCATCCATCCGAGAAAGGAAAGTTCATGGACGAAGCATTCCCATTTGTGGCCCTTCATCATCCGGCACGACAGCCGTATAGCTTCCCTCGGCGGGATATCCGGGTTTTCTGCGATGATAAACGGCACCATATAATAAGAATAATGCTTGATGATGCCGCCGATCAGGGTACACCACCACAAAAATTTGAAAATGCGGACAAGGAGCATGGCGGATGCGGCCCGCAGCCAGCGTTTGACCTTAAAAAGAAAGAGGAGACGGTGGCTGTGTACTTCATCGTAACAGTGTCCCTCCAGAAATATCCTCCGGGAAATTACCGGATAAACATTAATGGTGAGAAACCATCCGCCGAAAATGATCAGCATGCTGAACAGGATCAAAAGCATCAGAGAAATGCTGTGGGACTGGAATAAAGACTGCAGACCCATGGCAATCCGGACGAACAGAGAACCGGAAGTGACGCTGTTAATGAACATGGAAAGTACGCCCCGGCTCCGTCCGAAGGCAGTTGTACGGTTCTTTTCAGACTGGGCGACCATATGCTCGGTAATCCGGGAGGCCTGGGCATCACCTTCTTCCAGATTGCCGGAAATAATATGCGAAATCACGTTTATCAGCCCTTCTTCCGGGCCATTTGCGGCGGGATCTTCCGCGTAGGTTTCGGTATTTTCCGGATTGGCGGAATTGATGATGCTGAGGGATGAACTGAATTCGCTGCCGATAAAAGCGGCAATCAGGCAGAGAGCCGCAAAGAACGGGTAATGTTTTTTTAAACGGTGTGGCAGTGTGAAACTTTTTCTGTAAATATGTCACCAAAGGTTCTTCTATGATAAA
>CATZYB010000110.1 GCA_958426095.1 uncultured Lachnospiraceae bacterium | reverse complement strand
TCATAGGAGTTACTCCGGCCTCTATCTGGGACTATCTATTTCCCGACAGCCCCTTAGTCGTTTTATGCCTTTAATTTTTCGAGTACATCATAAGGAATCACCAGGTTTCCCATGCCTTTTCCAATCTGGATATGGGGTTTTACGGAGCCGTGGAAGTCGGAGCCGCCGGACCAGAGCAGTCCATGGCGGTCAGCGAGCCGTTTCATATTTCGTTCATCAGCGGGAGAGTAGGTGCTGTAGTAGGTTTCAATGCCCTGCAGTCCATAGCTCTTTAAGAGTTCGATACAGGTGTCAAGCTGGGCCGGGGTGAAATCATAGAGAAGGGGATGAGCCAGGATGGCGGTGCCGCCGCCGTCACAGATGGCGCGGACGGCGTCTTCCGGTGTCACTCCGGTTTTTGGTACATAAAAAGGCATGCCAGGAGACAGGTATTTGTCAAAGACTTCTTTGATGGAAGCGGCGTAGCCGACATGGACCAGATAACGGGCCAGGTTGGCACGGGTGATGACGGCGTCTCCCTCAAGGGCACGAAGTTTTTCCATAGTGATATCCACCCCGGCGGCCTGCATTTTTTCAATCATTCGCAGATTTCTCTGTTCACGGATCTGCTGGAAAGAATCAAGACGTTCTGCAAGTACCGGGTCCTTCGGGTCAAGAAAAAGGCCGACGATATGAACCTCCCTGTCGCCGTAAACGGCAGATAATTCAATGCCGGGAATACATTCAATATTTAAACGCCGGGCGGCTTCAAGGGCTTCGGGGACGCCGTTCATCGTATCGTGGTCAGTCAGGGCCACAGCCGCAAGGCCGGCGGCTGACGCAGCCTCTATAACTTCTGTAGGAGTACAGCTTCCATCGGAAGCATTGGAATGGGTATGTAAATCGATTCGTTTCATAGATCAACCATCCTTTCTGAGATTAGTATAGCATTTTTAGCAAGAAAAAAACATATAGTTAAAAAAAGGTTTATGGACGAGGTACATTTTGAGGACGTATATTGTTTCTATCCTAAAAGCGCTGATCATCAGCTATGTAATTTCTGCGGCCTCGCTGCTGGTACTCGCAGGGCTTCTTTACTGGCTGGATATTGGGGAGGCGCATATTCAGATTGGCGTTATAGCTGCCTATATTGCATCCTGTGTGATCGGCGGATTTTATGTGGGAAGAAAGATGAAAAAGCGGGAGTTTCTGTGGGGATTGATCGTTGGAGTTCTTTATTACAGTATTCATATTGCAGCGGTAATTGCCGTGGAGGGCGTACAGCCGGAACGGATCGTGCCGGGAACAGCGCTTGCCCTATTGTGTATGGGAAGCGGCATGCTGGGCGGTATGCTGAGCTGACGATGATCTGCGTATCAAACGTTAGAAAATGAGCATGTGCAGATAAAAATAAAAAACTTCTTTAAAAAGAGAAACAAGTATGATATACTATTCCCGAATGCAATGTATTGCGAATAAAAGAAAAAGGAGGCTTTCCAATGAAACATATTAAATCTTTAAACACACGTTCTTTAAAGAATTCGATGGTTAAGGGCGGATGCGGTGAATGTCAGACATCCTGCCAGTCAGCCTGCAAAACTTCCTGTACAGTAGGAAATCAGAGCTGTGAAAATAACAAATAATACATAAGCAGCGGCTTAGTCACCTGAGCCGCTGCTTATTAAATGTAAGGAGTATTAAACGTGGTTCATCAGTATAAAAATAATGGTTACAATATTGTCCTTGATGTCAACAGCGGGTCTGTTCATGTTGTGGACGATCTGGTATATGACATTATCGCTTTGTACGAGACTGCATCGAAAGATGAAATCGTAGAGAAACTTTCAAAGGATTATCCGGCCGAAGATATTCTGGAAGCTTACGCAGAGATTGAAGAGCTGGTCAAAGCAGAATGTCTTTTTACCGAGGATATTTATAAAGATTATATATTTGATTTTAAAAAGCGTCCGACGGTGGTCAAGGCTTTGTGTCTGCATATTGCCCATGACTGCAATCTTGCCTGCAAATATTGTTTTGCCGAAGAGGGAGAGTATCATGGACGCCGGGCTTTAATGAGTTTTGAAGTCGGAAAAAAAGCGCTGGATTTTCTTATTGCAAATTCCGGGTCCCGGAGGAATCTGGAAGTGGATTTCTTTGGCGGGGAGCCTTTGATGAATTTTGATGTGGTTAAACAGTTGGTAGCCTATGGAAGAGAGCAGGAAAAGCTCCATGATAAGAAATTCCGCTTCACATTGACGACCAATGGCGTGCTTTTAAATAAAGATGTTCAGGAATTTGCCAACAAAGAAATGGCCAATGTGGTATTAAGTGTGGACGGACGAAAGGAAGTTCACGATTTTATGCGTCCGTTCCGCGGCGGACAGGGAAGCTATGATTATATTATCCCTAAATTCAAGGAGATGGCTGAAAGCCGGAATCAGACGAATTATTATGTCCGCGGCACATTTACCCATTATAATACGGATTTTGCTTCCGATGTACTGAATCTGGCCGATGAAGGCTTCAAGCAGATTTCTGTGGAACCGGTCGTGGCTCCGGATAGCGAAGATTATGCGATCAAGGAATCTGATCTGCCGAAGATCATGGAGGAATATGACCGGCTGGCAAAGGAAATGCTGAAACGGGAAAAAGAGGGAAAAGGCTTTAATTTCTTCCATTTTATGATCGATCTTTCCGGCGGTCCATGTGTTGCCAAGCGGCTTTCCGGCTGTGGTTCAGGGACTGAATATCTGGCGGTGACTCCATGGGGTGATTTTTATCCATGCCACCAGTTTGTCGGTCAGGAAGAATTCCTTATGGGAAACGTGGAGGACGGCATTGTGCGGACAGATCTGCAGGAAGAATTTAAATGCTGCAATGTGTATGCCCGTGAGAAATGTCAGGACTGTTTTGCAAAATTTTATTGCAGCGGCGGCTGTGCTGCAAATTCTTACAATTTTACAGGCAGAATAACAGATACATATGACATCGGCTGCGAAATGATGCGTAAACGTGTTGAATGCGCGATCATGTTAAAAGCGGCCAGAGAAGGAGAGTTGTAAAATGAAGAATAACAAAGGAAAGAGTCTGATCGGACTTTTACTCGTGCTGATCATCATCGCCGCCTGCGGGTTCGTATCCTGGAAAGGCGTCGATGAGAGTGGACAGGGAAGCGCCAGGAACATAAAACTCGGTTTGGATTTGGCCGGAGGCGTCAGTATTACTTATGAAGCTGATGAAGAAAATCCATCGGCTGAAGATATGAATGATACAGTCTATAAGCTTCAGAAACGTGTGGAAAGTTACAGTACGGAAGCTGAAGTTTATCAGGAAGGCGCCAACCGGATCAATGTGGAGATTCCGGGTGTTTACGATGCGGAAAGAATTCTCAATGAGCTGGGCAATCCGGGAACCGTACAGTTTTATGAGGTGACGGACGCGTCAGCCGACGATATATCGGATCCGGAGAAGGCCGAGGCAAAGAAGGCGGCAGAGGCCGCCGGCTTATCCGACAGTTCCACATTTAATCTGGTCATGGACGGCAATGATATCGTTGACGCCCAGGTTATGACCCAGAATGACAGCTATGGCAATCCGCAGTATGTGGTCGAATTGACCATGAATGCGGATGGAACAGAAAAGTTTAAGGAAGCCACAGCGAGAAATATCGGCAAGCCGATTTACATTATTTATGATGATCAGGTGATCAGCTATCCGAAGGTAAATACGACGATTGAAAACGGACAGGCCATTATCGAAGGAAACTTTACCTATGAATCTGCCAGCTCTCTGGCAACCTATATTCGTCTGGGAGCCTTAAAGCTGAATTTGAATGAGATCCGGTCCAATGTGGTCGGGGCAAAGCTCGGTGAAACAGCTTTAGCCACCAGCTTAAAAGCCGGCGCTGTAGGTTTGGCCATTATTATTGTCTTTATGATCATTGTGTATCTGGTACCAGGTATTGCGGCAGGCCTCGCACTGCTTCTTTACGTTGCGGCTATGCTCTGTCTGTTAAATGGTCTGGATGTAACTTTGACTTTGCCGGGTATTGCGGGTATTATTTTGTCCATCGGTATGGCGGTGGATGCCAACGTCATTATCTTTACCCGTATCCGTGAGGAAATCGCAGAGGGTCAGAGCGTGCGGAATGCGATCCGGATTGGATTTAAAAAGGCCCGCTCTGCGATCCTGGATGGAAATATTACGACTTTGATCGCTGCGGCAGTTCTTTATATCAAGGGTTCCGGAACGATCAAGGGCTTCTCTGTCACACTGGCTTTAGGTATTGTATTGTCCATGTTTACAGCCCTTGTTGTGACCCATTTTATTGTCAACGCACTTTATGGACTGGGCTTTACCAGTGAGAAATATTATGGAAAACAAAAAGAGAGAAAGGTATTTCCTTTTGTACAGAAGGCAAAGCTTTTCTATATTGTGTCGGCAGTAGTTATTATTGCAGGATTCGTCGGCATGGGACTGAACCATTCCAATGGTAAAGGCGCCATGAATTACAGTCTGGACTTTACCGGCGGTACTTCCATGACCGTACCGTTTAATGAAAATATCGATGTCACCGGGGACGAGGGCGCCGAATTGCTGAATACGATCACCGATACGATCGGTACAGGGGATGTACAGCTTCAAAATGTTCAGGGCTCCAATGACATTGTCATCAAGACTCAGATACTTGATAAAGAAACGCGAGGAGATTTAAAAGATGTCCTCGTTGAAAAATATGGCGTGGATGAAAAATCCATTGAAGAACAGAGTATCAGCGGTGTTGTCAGTGATGAGATGCAGAAGGATGCTATTCTTGCGGTAGTTATCGCCGGTATCTGTATGCTGATCTATATCTGGTTCCGGTTTAAGGATATCAAGTTCGGAGCCAGTGCAGTGTTTGCTCTGCTTCACGACGTGCTTTGCGTGCTGACTGTTTATACGCTGGTCCGCATTCCTGTCGGAAATACCTTTATCGCATGTATGCTGACGATCGTCGGTTATTCTATCAATGCTACGATCGTTATTTTCGACCGTATCCGTGAGAATCGTCAGGTTATGTACAGGGCATCGCTGGAGGATGTTGTCAATTCCAGTATTACTCAGACTTTGTCAAGAAGTATCAATACGTCTTTGACAACCTTTATCAGCGTGTTTGTACTGTATATCATGGGTGTGGCTTCGATCCGTGAATTTGCTCTGCCGTTGATGGCGGGTATTATCGCCGGAGCATGGTCATCCATCTTTATTACAGGTACTCTCTGGTATTTAATGAAAAAGACTGGGAAGAAGAATTAAAGTATAAATGACAGAAACTCTGCCGGAGAAGAAATTTTCCTGTGGAGTTTTCTGCATTTTGAAGAAACTGTACAGAAATGGATGGAGAAGCTATGGAAAAGTGGATGGTTGCTGCCAAGAAAGCAGATTTTAACCGGTTGGCCAAAACCTTTTCGATCAGTCCGGTGTTGGCTCGAATCATGGTCAACCGGGGGATAAAGACGGACGAAGAATTTCAGGAATTTTTATATGGAGATTTGAGCAGCCTTCATCACCCGGAAAATATGAAGGATATGGATAAAGGTCTTGAGTGTATCCGGCGGGCCATTGACGGCGGGCAGCTCATTTGTATTGCCAGTGATTTTGATGTGGATGGCGTTTTTTCGGGTTATATTCTATGGCGGGGTATCCGGCGGGCCGGAGGACGGGCTTATGTGGTAGCGCCGGACCGGATACAGGAAGGCTATGGATTAAATGAACGGATCGTCCGGGAAGCTTATGGAAAAGGCGCCGGGTGTATTCTGACCTGTGATAATGGTATTGCAGCTATGGATGCGGCAGCTATGGCAAAGAGTCTTGGGATGGATGTCATTATTACAGATCATCATGAGGTAGTTTATGAAACGGAAGCGGCTGAAGATGGCGGAGAAAAGCGGATATATCGGCTGCCGCCGGCGGATGCGGTCATTGATCCCAAACGGGAGGACTGCCCTTATCCGTTTAAGGGACTCTGCGGGGCAGGCGTGGCCTGGAAATTTATAGAACTGCTTTATGAAATTTATGGCGTGCCAAAATCAGAATTTTATGAATTACTTCCTTTTGCCGCCGTAGCAACGGTAGCCGATGTGATGGATTTGGCAGATGAGAACCGGATCATCGTCAAGTACGGACTTCATGCGCTGGAAAAGACAGAGCATCCGGGAATACAGGCATTGATCCGTCACAGTGGATTGAGTAAAAGTTATATATCGGCATATCATGTCGGTTTTGTCATTGGTCCCTGTTTTAATGCGGCGGGACGGCTGGATACGGCCGATATGGCCATTCGTCTTTTACAGACGGAGGATCGGGAGGAAGCAGAGCGGTTGGCGGCCGATCTGGTAGCCCTGAATCAGAGCCGGAAAGAAATGACGAGTCTGGGCTATGAGCGGGCTGTTGAAAAAATAGAAAAAGAGGGCATATATCGCGATAAGATCATTCTGCTCTGCCTTGAGAATTGTCATGAAAGTCTGGCTGGAATTATTGCGGGGAGATTAAAAGAAAAATATCATCGGCCCGTCATTGTCGGGACAGAAAATAATGGGATGATCAAGGCGTCCGGCCGTTCGATCGAAGCTTATAATATGTATGAATCTTTAAGCGCCTGCAGGGATTTATTTGAACGATTCGGCGGTCATGCCATGGCGGCTGGAATGAGTTTAAAAAAAGAAAATTTTCAGCCGCTGAGAGAACGGCTGAATCAGAACTGTGGTCTGTCGGAGGAAGATTTAATGCCCGTTATACATATCGATGTTCCTATGCCGTTGGATTATATCAGCGAAAGTTTTATTCAGGAGCTGGATTTGCTGGAGCCTTTTGGAAAGGGAAATCCAAAGCCCGTATTTGCAGAACGGCATTTTAAGATCCTTCGGGCTTCTGTGATCGGAAAGAACCGGAATGTTTTGAAAATGCAGGTATGCAATGACAGCGGCGTCCGTATGGATGCCTTGTATTTTGGAGATATTCAGGCGTTTGATGATTATGTGGAAAAAATGTATGGAGCGGACGGGAAAAACCGTATGTATGCAGGTCTTTCAAACCCGGTAGATCTTGCCTTTACCTACTATCCATCCCTGAATGAGTACGGCGGACGGAGGACTTTACAGATAATTATACATAATTTCCAGAGAATTCCCCGTTAAATGTTGTTTTTTTAGAGTAACCTGTGTTAAAATGGGTGGTATCGATTATTCCAGAAGAGAGGGAGAAAAGTATGAAGAAATTAGAGGATTATGTCGTTAGTATACCGGATTTCCCGGAACCGGGAATTATTTTCAGAGACGTTACCAGTGTTTTGCAGGATGCCGACGGTTTAAATCTGGCGATCAATGCGTTGATGGAAAAATTAGAAGGTCTTGAGTTTGATGTCATTGCCGGCGCCGAATCCAGAGGATTTATTTTTGGAATGCCGCTGGCTTACAATCTTCATAAGCCGTTTGTACTTGTGCGTAAAAAAGGAAAACTGCCGAGGGAAACGGTGTCTGCTTCTTATGAACTGGAATATGGAACTGCAGAAATTGAAATTCACAAAGATGCGATTTCACCAGGACAGAAAGTCGTCCTCATTGATGATCTTATTGCGACGGGAGGCACTTCCAAAGCTATGATCGAGCTGGTGGAGAGACTGGGCGGTATCGTGGTGAAGAATCTCTTCCTGATGGAGCTGGCCGGGTTGAACGGCCGGGCGAAGCTGGAAGGGTACGATGTGGATTCTGTTATTGTATATGAAGGAAAGTAGGGGATTTGATGGATAAAGTCATTGATGTGGACATTATCGAGGATGACCGGGATAAGTCCGAGAAAAAAGATTTTATACCCCCGGAGATTCTGTATGATGAACTTATTGAGAAAGTAAAGAAATATCATCCGTCAGCGGATGTGACCCAGATAAAAAAGGCGTATCAGATTGCTTTTAACGCGCATGACGGACAGGTGCGTAAATCCGGAGAACCTTATATTATTCACCCGATCTGTGTGGCGATGATCCTGGCGGATCTGGAATTGGATAAAGAAACGATCGTCGGCGGTCTCCTTCATGATGTGGTGGAGGATACGGCAATGACACGGGAAGATATCGAAGCAGAGTTTGGCTCGGAGGTTGCTTTGATCGTGGACGGTGTTACAAAGCTGGGTCAGTTGTCCTATTCTTCGGATAAGGTGGAAGTTCAGGCTGAAAATCTGAGAAAGATGTTTTTGGCCATGGCAAAGGATATCCGGGTAATTCTTATCAAACTGGCTGACCGTCTGCACAATATGCGGACATTGAAATATATGAAGCCGGAGAAGCAGAAGGAAAAAGCCAGAGAGACCATGGATATCTATGCGCCGATTGCCCAGCGCCTTGGTATTTCAAAGATCAAGATCGAACTGGATGACCTGGCGCTCAGATATCTGGAACCGGATGTTTATTATGATCTGGCCAGAAATATCGCGTCAAAGAAAAGCGAGCGGGAAGCTTTTGTGCGTTCGATCGTGGATGAAGTCAGCCAGCACATGAAAAATGGCGGTATTAAGGCCGAAGTCAGCGGTCGTGTGAAGCATTTTTTCAGCATTTATCGTAAGATGGTAAACCAGGATAAAACACTGGATCAGATTTACGATCTGTTTGCGGTGCGTATCATTGTGGATTCGGTCAAAGACTGTTATGCGGCACTGGGATTGATCCATGAGATGTATAAACCGATTCCGGGACGTTTTAAAGATTATATTGCGATGCCGAAGCCAAATATGTATCAGTCGTTACATACGACAT
>CATZYB010000109.1 GCA_958426095.1 uncultured Lachnospiraceae bacterium | reverse complement strand
TGAAACAATTATTTATGAGGAAAAAAACAATATTGGTTATATTACAATCAATCGCCCGAAGGCATTGAATGCATTGAATGTACAGGCATTAACAGAGTTATCTGAGGCGCTGGATTTAGCGGCAGCAGATGACAGCGCTAAAGTGGTTATTATTACAGGCGCCGGCGGAAGAGCCTTTGTGGCCGGGGCAGATATTTCCGCCATGCAGAATATGTCGGCGGTTGAAGCCTATGATTATGCGAGATTAGGTCAGACCACCTATAACAAAGTTCAGGATTTGCCTAAAATTGTCATTGCGGCTATTGATGGCTTTGCTCTGGGCGGCGGATGTGAGCTGGCTCTGGCCTGTGATATTCGTGTTGCTTCCGCAAAATCTCAGATTGGTATTCCGGAAGTTACTCTGGGAGTATTTCCCGGATTTGCCGGAACGCAGAGACTGCCGAGACTTGTAGGTACGGGAATTGCCAAAGAAATGCTTGCCACGGCACGTAAAGTCCCTGCGGCAGAGGCCAAAGAAATTGGCCTTGCAAATTATGTGGTTGATGAAAATCCGCTGGCAAAAGCGGAAGAACTGGCGGCTCAGATTTGCAAAAACAGCATGTCGGCCATTGCTTTAGGGAAAAAAGCCATGAATGAAGGCATGGAGATGGAATTAAAAAAGGGAATTGAGCATGAAGCTGCCCTGTTTGCCGTTGCCTTTACAACAGAAGACCAGAGAGAAGGCATGACGGCTTTCCTGGAAAAACGGCCTGCAAATTTTAAATAGAATCATATTAATAATCAAAACTTCCAGAAATGGCAAAAGTCATTCTTGAATTTGGAAGTGTAGATAAAAAGAAGAAAGGAAATTGAAAGATGAAAATTGTTGTATGTGTAAAACAGGTTCCGGACACAACAGAAGTCCGTTTGGATCCGGTCACAAACACTTTGATTCGTGATGGGGTTCCGAGTATCATTAACCCGGATGACAAGGCTGGTATCGAAGCGGCACTCCGGATCAAAGAAGAGGTTGGAGGTACAGTAACGATCGTATCCATGGGGCCGGCTCAGGCAGATGTGGCTCTGAGAGAAGCGCTGGCTATGGGCGCTGACGATGCGATCCTTATCAGCGACCGTGCATTTGGCGGCGCGGATACATGGGCGACTTCCTCTACCATCGCTGCAGCATTGAAAAAACTGGATTATGATCTGATCATTACAGGACGTCAGGCGATCGACGGGGATACAGCCCAGGTCGGACCACAGATCGCAGAACACCTTGGTATCCCTCAGATCAGTTATGTAGAAGACATTAAAGTTGAGGACGGAACACTTCTTGTTAAGCGTAAATTTGAAGACAGAAGCCATCTTCTGCGTGCAAAACTTCCGTGCCTTCTGACCTGTCTTTCCGAATTGAATGAATCCAGATACATGTCCATCGGCGGTATTTTCAGAGCTTATAAAAAGGATGTTCAGGTATGGGGCCTTGAGGATATGAAAGACACCGTAGATATGGCCAATATCGGTCTTAAAGGCTCACCGACACGGGTTCGCAAGTCCTTTACAAAACAGGCGAAGGGCGTCGGTGAAAAGATCAATGTCCCTGAAGATGAAGCAGTATCCATTATCGTAAGCAGACTTGCTGAAAAGCATTTGATTTAAGGGAGGATGAATTCGATGAGCAAAAATGTATATGTATTTGCAGAGCAGCGCGACGGAAACATCCAGAAAGTTGCTTATGAATTAGTAGGAAAGGCAAGAGAGCTTGCCGATACATTAGAGGAGAAAGTATATGCTGTTCTTGTTGGACATGATATGAAAATGCAGGCTGACAGCCTGATCGCGGCAGGCGCTGACGGGGTCGTTCTTGTACAGGATGAAATGCTTGCTGAATATACAACTGAAGCTTATACAAAAGCGGTTGTTACGGTTATCAAAGAAAAGGACCCGGAAATCTTTTTGATCGGCGCCACAGCCATTGGCCGTGATCTTGCACCAAGAGTATCTGCTAGAATACATACTGGTTTGACTGCTGACTGTACCGGCCTTGCCATTGACGAGAGCAGCAGAAATCTGTTAATGACCCGTCCGGCCTTTGGTGGAAATATTATGGCAACCATCGTATGTGAGAATCATCGTCCTCAGATGGCGACTGTACGTCCAGGTGTTATGAAAGCTCTTACAGCAGATGAATCCCGTACTGGCGAGATTGAAGAAATTAAAGTAGAATTCAGCGCGGCAGATATGCCTGTAGAATTAGTTGAGGTTATTAAAGAAGAGAGGACGACAGCAGATATTACAGAAGCTAAAGTTCTTGTATCCGGCGGACGTGGTATGAGCGATAAAGAGAATTTTGATGCTATTTTAAATCCTCTGGCTGAAGTTCTTGGCGGTGTTGTATCCGGTTCCCGTGGCGCTGTCGATGCAGGATGGATCGACCATGAATGCCAGGTAGGACAGACTGGTAAGACGGTACGTCCGGATCTTTATCTGGCCTGCGGTATTTCTGGAGCAATTCAGCATGTAGCAGGTATGGAGGGTGCAGAATATATTGTAGCTGTTGATAAAAACGATGGTGCACCGATCTTTGACATTGCGGACCTTGGTGTTGTAGGAAATGTCGATACACTGCTTCCTAAGCTTACAGAAGCGATCAAACAGTACAAGGAGGAAAAATAATCATGTATGCTTTATTAAAACCGGAACACAGACTTGTACGCCAGCTGGCAAAAGAATTTGCTGAAAATGAGGTAAAGCCTTTGGCTTCCACATTGGATGAAGAAGAAAGATTCCCTGTGGAGACAATTCCGAAGCTGTTTAAATATGGTTTCTTTGGCGCAGCTTATCCGGAGTCCGAAGGCGGAGAAGGCGGCGACAGCATGGCGTATGTTATAGCCCTCGAAGAAATTTCAAAAGTATGTGCGACAACAGGTGTTATCTATTCCGTACAGGCCGGTCTTGGTATGGGACTGTTTGCTAAGTACGGCACACCGGAACAGAAAGAGAAATACCAGAAAGGCGCATTCACAGACAAATTAGTCTGCTTCGCATTGACTGAACCGGGTGTTGGTACAGATGCGTCCAATGTACAGACAACTGCTGTAAAAGATGGCGATGACTATATCTTAAACGGAACAAAAATGTTCATCACAACGGCCGGACAGGCTGAATGGTACATCATTATTGCCGTGACAGACCGTGCGAAGAAAAATAATGGAATGACTGCATTTATCGTTCATAAGGATGCACCGGGATTTTCTGTTGGTAAGCATGAAAAGAAGATGGGTATCCGCGGTTCAGCAACCTGTGAATTGATTCTTAAAAATGTACGTGTCAATAAGAATGATATTCTTGGAAAAGAAGGACAGGGCTTAAAGATGGCGTTGGCCAGCCTGGATTCAGGACGTATGGGTATCGCTACACAGGCTCTTGGTATTGCCCAGGGAGCTATCGATGAGACCATTAAATACGTTAAAGAACGTAAACAGTTCGGAAAACGTATTTCCCAGTTCCAGAATACCCAGTTCAAACTGGCTGAACTTCAGACGAAGGTCGATGCGGGCCGTATGCTTGTATGGCGGTGTGCCATGCTGAAAGATGCAGGCCTTCCATATGGTAAAGAAGCGGCAATGGCGAAGCTTTACAATTCGGATGTGGCAAACCTTGTTACACGTGAATGTGTACAGCTTTCCGGTGGATATGGTTATACAAGAGAATATCCGATGGAACGTATGATGCGCGATGCAAAGATTACGGAAATCTATGAAGGCACATCTGAGGCTCAGAAGATGGTTATTTCCAGATCCATTGGTGTAAAATAATCAGCTATTTAAGGGGAATATTATAAGGGGATTTAAGGGAGAAAAAATCAAAGGAGAAAATAAAATATGCAAATGTTAAGTGTTATTGGGTTAATTATTGCCATGTTCCTTTTAGTTTTTTTGGCAATGAAAGGAATACATGTTTTGGCAATTGCGTTAATCTGTTCCATAATTCTTGCTGCGACCAGTGGTATGAATGTATGGACAGTGTTGACAGAAAACTATATGCCAGGATTTTCGACATTCATTACAAGCAATTTTTTGGTGTTCCTTGCAGGTGCTTTGTTTGGTAAATTTATGAACGATAGTCATGCAGCTGATGCGATTGCAAACTGGATTGTTAAAAAGCTTGGAGCGTCGAAAGCGGTTCTTGCCATTGTACTCAGTTGTTTCGTACTGTGCTATGGCGGTGTCAGTGTATTCGTTGTAGGCTTTACCATTTTTCCTATTGCTATCAGTTTATTTAAAGAGGCAGATCTGCCGAGAAATATGCTTCCGGGAACCATTGGTTTTGGCTCCATTACTTTTGCGATGACATGTCCTGGTACTCCGCAGATTCAGAATATTATTCCGACTCAGACGCTGGGAACAACCACCATGTCTGGTGCGGTTATTGGTATTATCGCCGGTATCTTCATGTTTATTGTCGGTTATATATGGCTGAATAAGATGATTAAGAATGAGGTGGCAAAAGGCAGACATTTTGTGCCTAAAGAAGGCGAAGAGACGGTACAGTTAAGTGAAGATGAAATGCCAAATGTTGTTCTTTCTTTTGTTCCGTTAATTGTAACTATCATCTTAATGAATGCTTTTAAGATTCCGGCAGCGGTTGCTATTTTTATCAGTATTGTTATTGGCGTTATTTTGTTAAATAAAACATATAAACCATCAATGATTGCAGCAACCTTTGCGGGGGGCGCTACATCAGCCATCGGTGCTATTGCCAATACAAGTGCAGTTGTTGGTTTTGGTTCTGTAGTTAAAGCCATTCCATTATTCCAGTCAATTCTGGATGTCATGTTGAATATCCCTGGTCCGGCTTTAGTTGGAGCAGCCATTGCTGTTACAGTAATCTGTGGTCTGACTGGTTCTGCTTCCGGTGGTCTTGGTATCGCCATTCCATTGGTAGGACCTACATATGTTGAAATGGGCGTAGCACCGGCCGCATTGCACAGAATTGCATCGATCGCATCCGGCGCTCTGGATTCTGTGCCGCATAACGGTTATATTGTAACATTGTTGAATCTTTGTGGTGAAACTCACAAAGATGCTTATATGCCATTATTCTGGTTGACTGTTGTCCTTCCGTTTATGGCCTGTGCATTGGCGATTCTGTTATTCCAACTTTTCCCAATGTTACCGTAATTATAGAGATGTAAAATGGAGGTTATAAGATATGAGTAAATTAGTTACAGCGGAATTTGCCGCATCTTTATTAAAGGATGGCATGAGTCTGGGTATGGGCGGATTCGTAGGTTTCGGAACCCCGGAAGAATTATTGATCGCTCTTGAAAAAAGATATACAGAAACAGGTGAACCGAAAAACCTGACTGTATTCCATGGCGCCGGTATCGGCGACGGAAAAGATCGTGGTATGAACCATATGGGACATGAAGGGTTAATTAAGCGTCTTGTATGCGCTCATGTGGGTCTGGCTCCAAAGCTTGGACAGCTTTGCATGGATAATAAAGTAGAATGCTTTATTCTTCCTCAGGGCGTGTGCAGCCACATTTTAAGAGCAACAGCCGGGAAAAAACCGGGTCTTATTACCCATGTTGGTCTGAAGACCTATGCAGACCCACGAGTTGAGGCGTGTAAAGGTAATGAAGCGGCCCGTCAGTCTGGTTATGACGTGGTACAGCTGCTTCAGGTCGATGGAAAGGATTATTTGTTCTATAAATCTGTACCGCTAGATATATGCTTTATCCGCGGAACTTATGCAGATGAAGCCGGTAACGTTACCATGGTTAAAGAAGGCTTACACGGCGATCAGCTTGAAATGGCTATGGCTACAAGAAACAGCGGTGGTATTGTTGTCGTTCAGGTTGAAAAAGTGGTACAGAAAGGCTGTCTGCCTGTGAAAGATATTAAGATTCCATCCTTTATGGTGGATTATATCGTTGAGGCAAAACCGGAAAATCATTGTCAGTCCTTCATGAGCCCGGATTATCGTCCGGAACTGACGGGAGAGATTTATATTCCGATGGACGCTATCGAACCAATGCCATTAAATCCGCGTAAAATCTGCGGACGCCGTGGCGCAATGCTTTTAAAGAAGGGTGCTGTTGTTAATCTGGGTATCGGTGTTGCAGAAGCAATTGCGGCTGTAGCCGGTGAAGAAGGAGTATCCGACCAGATTATGTTGTCCATTGAGTCCGGTGTTCTCGGCGGTGTGCCGACCGGCGGTATGGGTATCGGCGGAACAGTAAATCCTGAATCTATCATGAAACAGCCGGATACCTTTGACTTCTATGACGGCGGCGGCCTGGATATGGCCTTCCTCGGTCTGGCAGAGGTTGATGAAAAAGGTAACGTTAACGTATCCAAATTTGGCGGACGTATGGTTGGCCCTGGCGGATTTATCAATATTACTCAGAACGCCAAAGTTGTTGGTTTCTGCGGAACCTTTACCGCCGGTAAGATGAAATGTGAAATCAAAGACGGAAAATTAAATATTATCGAAGATGCACCGAATATTAAATTTAAAAAAGCCGTAGAACAAATTACATATTCGGGTGAATATGGTGTGGAAACCGGACAGACCGTTTATTATATTACAGAACGCGCCCTGTTTACTCTCGTTCCAGGCGGTATGAAACTTCTTGAAATTGCACCGGGTGTCGATTTACAGAAGGATATTCTCGATAAGATGGAATTTACACCGATCATGGATGAAGAAGTTAAGATCATGGATGAGAAAATCTTTACAGACGCTTTGATGCATTTGAGTTTTGAAGAATAGGACGGGTGAGTTTATGAGTATGTTAGATTCTAACAGTATTAATATGAGCGGCTACGCGATCCAGGAATTATCTGTTGGACAGAAAGCCTCTTTCAGTAAAACAATTTTAGCTTCGGATATTTATAATTTTGCGGGCATTATCGGTGATTTTAACCCGGTACATGTCAATGCGGAATATGCAAAAACCACTCGGTTTGGAAGTCAGATTGCTCACGGTATGTTGACCGCCTCCTTTATATCTACCGTATTGGGCATGGCGCTTCCTGGAGCGGATGCTATTTTCCTGGAGCAGAATCTCAAATTTACAGCGCCGGTTCATGTAGGCGATACGATTACAGCAACGGCTGAAATCACAGACATGGACGAAAAGCGTAAAATTTTAACGATGAAGACCGTTGTAGCGATTCAGGACGGTACGGTTGTTGTCGATGGTCAGGCCAAAATCATGGCAACAAAAAAATTATAAAACTGTGTTGATAGACTAAAATCCATTAATAAAATTCTTATTCTGCGAAAGCAGAAACAAAAACTTCCTTTATAATATTCGGGGGCTTCGCAATTTGCACCAGTTGCGGAGCCTCTGATTTTGCCCGCAAGTTTAGAAAAAGTATAAACCGGAAGTTGAAAAAAGTTGTATCAGATTGTTATTGAATTTTATTGGAAAATAGAACACAATAAAAGAAAAAGGAGAGTTAAATATGGGATACATATGTTCAGAAGAAACAGAAGAATTAATTGAAGCAGTTCGTGAATTTTGTGATCATGAGGTGAAAGAACAGGCGAAGGAGTATGACAGGACCGGAGAGTGGCCGAAAGAGATTTATGATAAGGCGATGGAGATGCAGCTTCATATGTTGGATATACCGGAAGAATATGGCGGACTTGGCCTTGACAAATTGTCCATAGCGGCGATTCTTGAAGAAATGGCAAAGGCGGACGCCGGTTTTGCGCTGACATTTTCCGTTAGTAATATCGGTTTAAAATCTGTATTCATGGCCGGAACAGAAGCGCAGAAAAAGAAATTCTGTGATACGATTATTTCCGGTAAATTCAGCGGCTTTGCTCTGACAGAGCCTCAGGCCGGTTCCGATGCGGCGGCCGGACGAACGACGGCCAGAAAAGACGGCGACAGCTACGTGCTGAACGGACGGAAATGTTTTATTACCAACGGAGGCGTGGCGGGTATTTATGTCGTGACCGCCATGACTGACAAGAGCAAAGGCATTAAAGGTATGAGCGCTTTTCTTGTCGAGGACGGTACGCCGGGATTTACATATGGGAAACATGAGGATAAGATGGGAATCCGGGGTTCCAGAACCTGCGACCTTGTTTTTGATGACTGTCGTATTCCTGCGGAAAACCTTCTTGGTAAAGAGGGGGAGGGCTTTAAGATTGCCATGCAGACATTGGACGTCAGCCGTACCTTTATCGGTTGTATGGCAGTGGGAATCGCTCAGAGAGCGATGGAAGAGGCCATTGCATATGGAAAAGAGCGCGTTCAGTTCGGAAAGCCGATCGTGAACAATCAGGCGATTGCCTTTAAACTGGCCGATATGGAAATCCAGATTGAAACAGCCCGCCAGATGGTGGCGCACGCCTGTACATTAATGGAAATGGGACGGCCTTATGGCAAGGAATCGGCCATTGCCAAGGCTTATGGCGGCGATGTGGCTATGAAAGTGACTTCTGAAGCTATTCAGATTTTCGGCGGCTATGGTTACAGCAGGGAATATCCGGTAGAAAAACTGATGCGTGACGCGAAAATCTATCAGATTTTCGAGGGGACAAATGAGATACAAAGAGTGGTCATTGCAAACCATTTGCTGAAAGAATATTAATTTAAGTATCGGCGCGGCGATTGAAAATATGTTACTGGCCGCAAGGGATAAGGGACTGGGAACCTGCTGGCTGACCGCCCCTGTGGAAGCTGAGGCTGGAAATGCGCTTCGTGACATTTTTGCGCCCGGCAAAGGCCCGCTGGTTGCTCTCATAACTCTTGGTTATCCGGCAAAAGAAGCCAGAGCGCCAAAACGTAAGGATGGGCGCTATATAATCGTATAAATGTTGACAGAAAGTTAAGACATTGTGGAATTAAAAGAGTAATAACAGGCGTCCTGCGGTATAACCGCAGGGCCCTTTGTTTGTTAGGCTTTAGCCTGTTCCTTATTGGGGAGTTTCTCATCAGAGAAACGGAC
>CATZYB010000108.1 GCA_958426095.1 uncultured Lachnospiraceae bacterium | reverse complement strand
CGGTCAATGGACTACGCAGTGGTGAAGATGTTCTTATGGACGATGTTCATGTGACGGAAATTGAAAAAACTTTACAAGTTTCGATTCGTATTGTACAATCAAACTGATAAGATTTGTATAATGCGTTGCTGCAAAAAGGAGATTAATATATATGAGTAAACCAATTGTGGCCGTTGTAGGCCGACCGAATGTGGGAAAATCCACATTATTTAATGTTTTGGCCGGGCGTAGGATATCCATTGTGAAGGATACGCCGGGAGTTACCAGGGACCGCATTTATGCGGAAGTCACCTGGTTGGACAAGCAGTTTACGATGGTTGATACCGGTGGTATTGAACCGGAGAGTAAGGATCTGATCTTATCCAGTATGCGTGAGCAGGCAGAAATCGCCATTGCCACCGCAGACGTCATTATTTTTGTTACAGATGTTCAGCAAGGTGTCATTGATGCCGATTACAAAGTGGCTGACATGCTCAGAAGATCAGGTAAACCCATTGTTCTGGCCGTCAATAAAGTGGATAGTTTCCAGAAATATGAAGCGGATATTTATGAATTTTATAATCTGGGTATTGGCGATCCATTTGGTATTTCCGCCGCTTCCCAGCTTGGCCTTGGCGATATGCTGGATGAAGTCGTCCGGCATTTTCCTGATGGCTCTGCCGAAGAGGAAGAAGATGAGCGGCCGAGGATTGCCATTATCGGAAAACCAAATGTGGGGAAATCATCTCTCATTAATAAGCTCTGCGGAAATCAGCGTTCCATTGTTTCAAATATTGCCGGAACGACCCGGGATGCCATTGATACGGTCGTTAAATTTAACGGTCAGGAATATGTCTTTATTGATACGGCCGGAATCCGGCGTAAAAGCAAGATTAAAGAGGATTTGGAACGGTACAGCATTATTCGGGCCGTATCTGCCGTTGAACGGGCAAATATCGTTATTTTAATGATTGATGCAACCGAGGGCGTCACCGAGCAGGACGCAAAGATTGCAGGAATTGCCCACGAACGGGGCAAGGGGGTTATTATCGCCGTTAATAAATGGGACGCTGTCGTTAAAAATGATAAGACCATTTATGATTATACGAAAAAAATCCGCGATACTTTGGCCTACATGCCTTATGCAGAGCTGATTTTTATTTCGGCCATGACGGGACAGCGCATCACAAAGCTCTATGAATTGATCGATATGGTCATCCAGAACCATTCTATGAGAATCGGTACGGGTGTATTGAATGAAATCATGGCAGAAGCCGTCGCCTTAAAACAGCCGCCGTCTGACAAAGGGCGCCGTCTGAAATTGTATTATATTACGCAGGTGGCCGTGAAACCGCCGACTTTTGTTATTTTTGTCAATGATAAGGAATTGACCCATTTTTCCTATACACGGTATATCGAAAATAAAATACGCGAGGCCTTTGGTTTCCGCGGTACACCGCTCAAGTTTATTATTCGAGAGAGAAAGGATAAGGATAAATAGAGATGCTGAGAGATATCATTCTTTGCCTTTTCATCGGATACGTTTTCGGGTGCTTCCAGACCGGTTATATTTACGGTAAGTGCCATGGAATTGATATCCGCCAGTACGGCAGCGGAAATGCCGGAACAACAAATACCCTGAGGGTTCTTGGAAAGAAAGCCGGATATATCACCTATCTTGGCGACGCATTAAAAGCGATCATCGCTATATTATTAGTCAAATATCTGGTATATGGACATCTGCTCGTGCCGGCATTGAGTTTTCAGCTCCTTCTGGCATATACAGGACTTGGAGTTGCCCTTGGGCATAATTATCCCTTCTATTTGAAATTCAAGGGCGGTAAGGGTATTGCCGTAACTTCCGGCGTCATGCTGGCACTGGATCTCAGGATCGGCTTGATCGGTATTATCGGTTTTTTGATCATCTTTTTTATAACACGTTATGTGTCCGTCGGTTCTCTTTATATGAGCCTGGCTTTTCCCGTGTGTGTCCTCATCCTGTATCCGGGAGAGTGGCATTTGTTTGGCGTCAGCGTTATATTTTGGCTGATGGCCTGGATGCGTCATCGTGAAAATATCAAACGGCTGATGAATGGCAATGAAAACCGGTTCGAACGCAAGAAAAAAGGCTAAAAGAATTGACTTTTTCACGTAAATCATTTATCATTATATAGAAGCGTTGCTTCAACGCTTTTGTGTATTGAAGTATGAAAAGGAAAGAGGATGAAAACATGAAAAAATCACTTGCATTTGTTTTGGCAGGTGCCATGGTTGTTGCTTCCCTGACTGCTTGCGGTTCAGGTACAAAAGAAACAACAGCAGAAACAACAGCAGAGACAACAGCTGATACAACAGCTGAAAGCGCAGAATCTACAGCGGATGCCGATGGAAAAACTTATAAGATCGGTGTGTTACAGTTAGTCGAACATGCCGCTCTGGACGCTTCTAATGAAGGTTTTGTTGCCGCATTGGATGATTCTGGCATTTCCTATGAGATTGACCAGCAGAACGCTCAGAATGATCAGTCAGCCTGCCAGACAATCGCTGAAAAATTAGTAAACGATGGCGACGATCTTATCCTTGCCATTGCTACACCGGCTGCTCAGGCTGTAGCCGGCGTTACTACAGAAATTCCGATCGTAGGTACAGCGATCACAGATTTCGCCGCTTCCGGTCTTGTTGAATCCAATGACGCACCAGGCGGAAATGTTACAGGTTCTTCCGACTTAACACCGATCGAAGCTCAGATCAGTCTGCTCCAGAAAGTCCTTCCGGACGCTAAAACTGTTGGTATTCTTTACTGCTCCGCAGAAAGCAATTCTGATATTCAGTTGCAGATGACAAAAGAAGCCTGTGACGCAGCAGGTCTTGCATATGAAGAGTTCTCCGTAGCAAGCTCTAATGAGATCCAGTCTGTTGTTGAATCTGCCGTAGGCAAAGTTGACTGCTTATACAGCTTTACAGATAATACGATCGCAGCAGGTATGAACACTGTATCCATGGTGGCTAATGAAAATGGTATTCCGGTTATCTGTGGTGAACAGGGCATGGTTGAAGCCGGCGGCCTTTGTACATATAGTATTGATTACTATGAATTAGGATATCTTGCAGGTGAGATGGCTGTGAAGATTCTCAAAGGCGAAGCTGATCCGGCCACAATGCCAATTGAATATTATCCAGAAGAAAAATGTGAATTTGTGGGTAATGACGAAACAGCAAAAGTATTGGGAATTGATATTTCCGGTCTTGAATAATTTGACAGTTTCATAAAAACTCCGGCAAATATGAAACGCATATTTGCCGGGGCTATTTTTTTAGGCAGATACACTAAAAGAAAAGGAGAGAAATGTTCATGAATATTGGCGGTATACTGCTGGCACTGCAAGGCGCTGCATCCCAGGGAATTCTCTGGGGCGTTCTTGTGCTTGGCGTATATATTACATATAAAATTCTTGATATTGCAGACTTGACGGTCGATGGCAGTTTTGCCCTGGGCGGCTGTGTCTGTGCGACTTTAGTCGTGACTCATGGAATGAATCCGATTCTGGCCCTTGTCATTGCTACATTGGCCGGAATGATTGCCGGAGCAGTAACAGGGCTTTTACATACGGCTTTTGATATTCCTGCAATTCTGGCCGGTATTTTGACCCAGATTGCCCTGTGGTCTATTAATCTTCGGATCATGGGAAAGAGTAATATTCCATTATTAAAAACAACGACGATTTTTTCCAGCTTTGTTGAGGTGACAGGATTGAAATCCTCCCAGGCTTCCGGGCTGATAGGAATTATCATTGCTATTGTGATTATCGCTGCATTATACTGGTTTTTCGGTACAGAGATCGGCTCGGCCCTGCGTGCGACCGGTAATAATGAAGATATGATTCGCGCTCTCGGCGTTAATACAAAAATGACAAAGATGATTGCTCTGATGCTCAGCAACGGTCTGGTTGGCCTTTCCGGCGGCCTTGTATGTCAAAGTCAGAAATATGCGGATATCGGTATGGGGACCGGCGCCATTGTTATCGGTCTGGCTGCCATCGTTATCGGCGATGTGCTGATGGGAAAATTCCGTTCCTTTGGAAGCCGTCTGGCTTCAGCTATCGTTGGTTCTATTGTTTATTTCCTTATTCGCGCCGTCGTTCTCCAGCTTGGTATGGACGCCAACGATATGAAGCTGTTATCAGCGATCATTGTTGCCCTCGCCCTCTGTATTCCTGTTTCTTTAAATAAATATCGTGCAAAACGTGCTTACTCGGAAGGAGGAGAGAAGAATGCTTAAAATCTCCAATGTCAGCAAGACGTTTAATATTGGAACTATTAATGAAAAAAAGGCGCTCCGCAATATCAGTCTGCACCTGGAACCGGAAGATTTCGTTACGATCATCGGTGGCAACGGCGCCGGAAAATCGACCATGCTGAATATGATCGCCGGTGTCTATCCGATCGACTCCGGTGTCATCAATCTGGACGGCGTCAATATTTCCAGACTTCCTGAATATGCCCGTGCAAAATATCTGGGACGTGTATTCCAGGATCCGATGCGTGGAACCGCTGCGGACATGGAAATTCAGGAAAATCTTGCCCTTGCTTTAAGACGCGGTCAGAGCCGCGGACTCCGGTGGGGAATTTCATCCGAAGAAAAAGAACAGTATAAAAAGCTGCTTACCCGTCTCGACCTTGGTCTGGAAAATCGTCTTTCTTCAAAAGTTGGACTTCTTTCCGGCGGTCAGCGTCAGGCATTGACCCTTTTAATGGCCACATTGAAAAAACCAAAGCTGCTTCTTCTGGATGAACATACAGCGGCTCTGGATCCGAAAACTGCAAAGAAGGTTCTTGATTTAACAGAAGAAATCGTTACAGAAAACCATTTAACAGCACTGATGGTCACACATAATATGAAAGATGCAATCCGCCTTGGAAACCGTCTTATTATGATGAACGAAGGCGAGATCATCTATGATGTCCGCGGAGAAGAAAAACGCAATCTGGAGGTCAGCGATCTCCTTAAGAAGTTTGAACAGGCCAGCGGCGGTGAATTTGCCAATGACCGTATGCTGCTTTCCTGATTCTGTTTTCAGAGACCGGGATCTGGGCGTAAACAGTTGACAGGTATATTTTTTTAACACCGTCGATATAATTTTGGTAAGATTGTATCGGCGGTGTTTTTATGGATATGAATACTCGACGTGAAATTCAGAATATGCGTATACGCAGCGGCCGAATGACCAGAGACTATACAGATCACATTTCCGGCATCAGTCCGGGCATTTATTGTCTGTTCCGCTGTTTTCTGGCCCTGGCTTTTTTTGTGGCCGGCATTACCTTTCCGATGATTTCTGCCAGTCAGATTCCAGAGGAATTAACGGAAATCCCCGAATATGTTTCTGTCAACTATACCATTGAAGATGTTTCTGCTTTTATTGACAGTCTGGCAAATTAAAAAAGAATATGATATACTGGATGCAATGTGTAGAAAAAGGAGATTAATATGAAAAAACTTGCTTTATCCGATGATATTCTTCTTCAGGTTGAAAAACCTGCGAGATATCTCGGCAATGAATATAATGCGGTATACAAGGATCCTGCATCAGTGGATATCCGTTTTGCCATGTGTTTTCCGGACGTCTACGAAATCGGCATGTCCTACCTTGGAATTCAGATCATTTATGACATGTTGAATCAACGAGATGATGTTTACTGTGAACGACTTTACTCGCCATGGATGGATTTGGATGCTATTATGCGGGAACGTAATATTCCGCTGTTTGCCCTGGAATCTCAGGACCCGATTAAGGATTTTGACTTTCTCGCCATGACCCTTCAATATGAAATGTGCTATACCAATGTCCTTCAGATTTTGGATCTGAGCCAGATTCCATTAAGATCAAAAGACCGTACAACAGAACATCCTTTTGTTATCGGCGGCGGTCCATGCGCTTATAATCCGGAACCTCTGGCCGAATTTTTCGATATATTTTATATTGGTGAAGCAGAAACTGTCTACTATGACCTGATGGATTGTTATAAAGTATGGAAGCACAAAGGCGGAAGCCGGAAGGAATTTTTAATCGAAGCATCGAAAATCCCGGGACTTTACGTTCCGTCTTTATATGCAGTGACTTATCATGAAGACGGGACTATTGCATCCTTTGAACCGACAGAACCGGGAATTCCTGAAAAAATAAAAAAACAGGTCATGTCGGATTTAAGTCATACATTTTATCCTTCAAAGCCCGTGGTTCCGTTTATAAAAGTTACCCAGGACAGAGTGGTTCTTGAGATCCAGCGCGGCTGTATCCGAGGCTGCCGTTTCTGTCAGGCCGGAGCCGTTTACCGTCCGAACAGAGAACGGGATTTGGAATTTTTGAAGAAATATGCCCATGATATGCTGACATCCACAGGCCATGAGGAAATTTCTCTGAGTTCTTTAAGCTCCAGCGATTATTCCCGTTTGGAGGAACTGACAACTTATCTGATCCAGGAATTCGGCGTAAAGGAACGGGTAAATATTTCCCTTCCGTCTCTGCGTATTGACGCTTTCTCTCTGGATGTGATGAGTCAGGTACAGGATGTGAAAAAGAGCAGTCTGACCTTTGCACCGGAAGCCGGTTCGCAGAGAATGCGGGATGTGATCAATAAAGGACTGACCGAAGAAGATATTTTCACCGGAGCCATGGAAGCGTTTAATGGCGGATGGAACCGGGTCAAACTTTATTTTATGCTGGGGCTTCCGGGTGAAACCTATGATGATATCGAAGGTATAGCCAAATTGTCCAATGACATTGCCGCTCTTTATTATACGATTCCTAAGGACAAACGTCCGGGAGCCAGAGTGGATGTGGTATCCAGTACATCTTTCTTTGTGCCAAAGCCTTTTACACCGTTCCAATGGGTGCCCCAGAATACAACGGAACAGTTTAAAGATAAACAGCATTTTTTGAGCCGGAAAATGAAAGAACAGCTTAACCGGAAGAGTATGCGTTATAATTGGCATGATTTTGATTTAACAGCCCTGGAAGGCTTTTTGGCCAGGGGCGACCGTAAAGTCGGCGAAGTTATCTATAAAGCCTATAAAAAGGGCTGTATGTTTGATTCCTGGTCGGAATTTTTCTATTATGATCGATGGCTTGAATCTATGGCGGAATGCGGCGTAGACCCGGCTTTTTATACAGGACGCACCCGGGAATATGATGAAATTCTTCCATGGGATTTTATTGACGCCGGGGTAACCAAAGACTTTTTATGGCGCGAATATATGCAATCGCAAAAGGAAACCGTAACTCCGAACTGCCGTATGCAATGTTCTGGATGTGGGTGCCGTGTTTACGAAGGAGGTGTCTGCTTTGAAAGTACGAATTAAATTTGCCAAAGAAGGCATTATGCGTTTTATCGGCCATCTGGATATGATGCGTTATTTCCAGAAGGCTTTTCGGCGTTCCGGAATCGATATACAATATTCCCAGGGATACAGTCCTCATCAGCTTATTTCCTTCGCAGCGCCATTGGGCGTTGGCCTGACAAGCACCGGAGAATATATGGATATCGTTATGGGCGACTGTCCGTCTTCCGATGAACTGGTGCGCCGGATCAATGAACAGATGGTTGAAGGCGTTCGTATTTTAAGCGCCGTAGCGCTGCCTGACGACAGTAAAAACGCCATGTCCATTGTGACGACAGCAGACTACCGGATCACCTTCCGTGAGGATATGGCTCCGGATTTTGATTTGGCCCCGGCTATTGAAAGCTTTATGGCCCAGGACGAGATCATAGTTACAAAAAAAACAAAGAAAAGTGAAAAGATCATAGATATCAAACCGATGATCCATTGCTTTAAAGCCGACGGAGAGGGCTGTTTTATGAATGTGGCTACAGGAAGTACTCAGAATTTAAAACCCGAGCAGGTAATGGCGACTTTATATCAATTTATGGATAGAGAGTTGGATACTTTTTCTATCTATATTCATCGTGCAGAAACTTATGGTACTGATTTTAAAACACTTGAAGCGTATGGAAGCAGGATAGAATGAGTTCAAAAATGTCGAAAGAAGTTGTAATTACTCGCTACAAAAACCAATATATGGTCATCCTACTCGATGGCGGGAAAGCCGCAGAAATTTTTTTAAAAGCCCCGGATGCTCTGGAAATCGGAGATATTTTTATTGGCAAAGTAAAAAATATCGTAGACAATATTCAGGCGGCCTTTGTGGAAATTTCCCCGGGAATTATTGGATATTATTCCCTGAGATCCAATCCGAATCACATTTTTTCAAATTTGTCGAAATCTCCGTTGCCACATAGAAAATTAAAGGCTGGCGATGAAATTCTTGTCCAGGTGGAGCGGGGGAGTATCAAAAGCAAGGCCCCGGTGCTGACAAGCAAGCTTCAGCTTTCCGGTAAAAATATGGTATTTCTTGGGAACCAATCCTTTATCGGTATTTCAAAAAAAATTAATTCCAGTGAGCGGAGAGAGTCTTTAAAGGCCCTCGGACAGACTTTGACCGAAATATCTAAAACAGGCGTTATTTTCCGGACGAACAGCGCGGAACAGGAAGATTCTTTATTGATTTCAGAGTATGACTCATTGAAAGTTGACTATAAAAATGTTATGTCAACTTTTTCAACGCGTATATGTTTTTCCAAAATATATAGTTCACCGAAAGATTGGCTTAAATATGTTCATACCCTTCCGGAACCGTCTCTGAGGATTCTGACAGATATTCCTGAAGTATATGAAGAGCTTCAGATGCAATATGCCGATCATAAAGAAGCTCCTCTCTGTGAGTTGTATACGGATACATCATATCCTTTGATAAAGCTTAAAAATATAGAAACTCAGCTTGGACGGGCACTGTCTAAAAACGTCTGGCTTAGATCCGGCGCTTCTCTTGTCATCGAAGCAACAGAGGCATTAACATCCATTGATGTAAATACAGGCAAAACGGAAATTCATAAAAAGAATGATGAAGCTTTTCTCCAGATCAATTTGGAAGCTGCC
>CATZYB010000107.1 GCA_958426095.1 uncultured Lachnospiraceae bacterium | reverse complement strand
GATACGGTTCTCATCCATCCAAATTTCCGTAGAATCCAGCGGTTCTCCCCGGTCATCCCGGATGATCAGCGAAAACGTATGTCCGAAGAAAACCCTCGCTTCCGGGTCTGTAAACCGCAGCGGTCTTCCATAGAAGGCCTTCTGCTCCCACAGCATCTTAAACGGTTCCTGCTGCTTCATCAATTCTTCCAGGGAATGATAGCGAATGCCTTCTGTAAAAACTCCGGCATGGACCAGAATATTTTTTCCAAGGATCTTATACATCGGCCGTTCCCGAAGATAGTCAACAATGTCTTTTCGTTCATTTTCAGGAAGTTCCATATACTGGATATAGGTTTCCCGGCCGCCGTGTTCCAGCCAGAATTTCCGGACTTCTGTATCGGAAAGGGTACTCGTATTCACATCCACATTCCACAAAAATCCCTGCTCATGGTTTCCCATAAGAAGCTCCATATTTGGCTGCTGCATAATATATTGAAGCAGCGGAATCGGCTCTTCTCCCCGGTCCACCGCATCCCCGATAATATAAAGAAAATCTCCGGGACCAAAGCTGATATATGAAAGCATTTGTTTAAATTGTTTAAAACATCCATGAATGTCCGATGTCAGATAGATCATTTAATCCTCCCCACTTTCGCACGAAGACGATACAGCATCAAAGCAAAAAATTCCCGTACATAATAATTCAGCAAAAGTACCGGTTCTGAGGAAGCTGCCAGGCCGGATACCTTTTTCATGCCAATACGTCTGGCTGTTTCCAGGGAACGAAACAGATGAAAGCCATTGGTAACGACCACATAACTGCTCTCCCGGCCGCCGAATACCATGGAATAGAGAAGATTTTCCCGAGTACTTTCAGATACTTCTTCCAAAAGAATTCTCTCTCTGGAAATCCCCATATCCAGCAGGGTTTCGCAGATACATTTCGCTTCTGTGATATTCTCACCCGGCCCCTGTCCTCCGGAAGCAATAACTTTTGTTTCCGGATTTTTCTTCAAATAGTTTGCTCCGGCCTGAATCCGCCGCAGCAATGAGCGTGACGGCCGGTCTCCCTTCACCTGTGCGCCGAGAATGATCATATAATCGGCGCCCGGCTCCGGCTTCGCATGAGCCATACAGAGCAGACGGCCTTCCTGAAACAGAAAGTAAGCGGCCCCAATGCCCATCGGGATTTTAAGTCTGGACAGCCACTTCTCCGGCAGGGCTGTCATCGCTGTGAAAAAAGTTCCTGCTGCCAGCCAGAATCCTGAGAATGTTGTGCGGATTCCAGCATATGATATGATAAGTGCATAATAGAGCAGGTTAAAAATGCCTGCTGTTTTTAATATTTTCTTCATAAATAACCTCTTTATTATCAGAAAGGAATGACTCCATGAAATCGTCCAAACAGGTTCAGATCATCCGTCAAGCTCTGCTGCTCCGGGGAAAAAATCAATACACCCAATCTTCGCTCCGTCTCCTGGTCGATCAGGGGTACAGCGACTGTTCTTCCTTTGTCTGGTGGCTCTACCTGTCAATTTTGAAAATTGATATCGGTATGGATACACCGGAACAAATATTATCCCTGAAGGGTCTGGATGTGGATTTCGGCGGAAAAGAGACCCCCGATATATCTCATCTGAACCCCGGAGACCTGCTTTTCTTTGAAGGTACCGATACATCCCGTCCTTTTCACGTAGGCCATGTGGAAATGTATCTTGGCCAGGGAAAGCTCATTGGACACAACGATAACGGCCTTCCTGGTCCCACAGTGAAAGATCTCCGTGATTTCTGTCGGGAACGAACCGATACCGGACGGCCTTATATTAAAACCCGTCGTTTTCTATTTTAATAATTTTTCGGGTCAAAGTAAATAATATCTTTATTTTTTAACAAAAATACTATATAATACTAACTATATGTGATTAAAAAACAGGAAGGTGATTTTATGAAGATCGGTAAATTTTTTAAATTTGTAATTAAAACATTGACCGTTGCCATTGCCATCGGAAGTATCGCCTATATCATTAAAGATATCATGGATAAAAAAGCTTCCGATAATTTTGATGACACCTGGGATGATGATTTGGATGAGGATTTTGACGACATGTTTGATGACGAGGATTCCGAAGACGTCACCAGCACTCGTGAATATGTAAAAATGGATCCTTCTAAAATGTCTGCCGAAACCTGTGAAGAATAATGAGGTGAAAATATGAGTGAATCAACAAAACGTGCTGCAGAAGAAAAAATTTCATGGGAAGGATTACAGCAGCTGATGGATGAAGATACTATTCTTTCCGTTCAGATCAAGGGCGTAGTAAACGCCGGTGTCATCGCTTATGTACAGGGTGTCCGGGGATTTATCCCGGCTTCCCAGCTGTCCACAAGCTATGTAGAAGATTTAAACGAATGGCTGAATAAAACCGTTGATGTTAAGATCATCACTGTAGATGCTGAACAGAAACGTCTTGTATTATCCGGCCGTGTTGTCGAACAGGAAAAAGCCGCCGCTGAAAGGGCTGCACAGATCGATGCTGTTTCTGTCGGCGATATCTTTGAAGGAACCGTTGAAAAAATCACTTCCTACGGAGCATTTATCCGTCTTGAAAACGGTCTGAGCGGTTTGGTACACATCTCCCAGATGAGTACTAAACGTATCAAAACACCAAACGATGTTATGGCCGTCGGCGATACCGTGAAAGTAAAAGTTATCCAGAAAAAAGAAGGCAAACTCAGTCTCAGCATGAAAGCATTGCTTTCTGATGATGCAGCCGAGCCAAGATATGAAAGAGAATCCGTACATTTCAAATCTGAAGGCGATGCGGCTACAAATCTCGGCGCTTTATTGGCTGGTATTAAATTAGACTAAATACGAAATCAAAATGAAGAGGAATCGGACCGCTGTGCGTCTGATTCCTCTTTATATTTTGCTCTTCTATTTCAGTACTGCTGATCGTTTTCTTCCTTCATTTAAAAAACGTTTAAATTTCTCCACCGAATCATTGAGGATCAATTCTTCCGGAAAATCTGCTTCTTCGACAACTTCAATCGCCTGGGTCAGATCGCCCACCATAAAGCTGGCATGGGCGTCTGTATTCATCACTACCGGCACTTCATATTTTTTGCACAAATCCAGAATTATCCGATCATTTTCCCGGGCATTGGTCCTGGAATTCAGGGGACTCATGGAATTGTTATTCAGCTCCACGATCTTGCCATACTTTTTGGCCTCGGCGACGACCTGCTCATAATCCAATGGATAGCGTCCGTCATCCGGATGTCCCAAAACATCCACATAAGGATTATGGATGACCCCCAGCATGGCCGCCGTATTTTCCTCCATGGTTCCAGGGGTTATGCACGGCGGATGAAGACTTGCGATCCGAAGATCGGTACAATTCATATACCGCTCAGACAGATCTACCCGGCCTGTGTAATCCATAATATTTAATTCCACGCCAAACATCAGCTCCAGCCCCTTTTGGAATCTCGGCAGGATTTTCAGATTATAAAAATAAAAATCCTTGCAGCTCCCCGGCATCGCCGGTGCATGTTCTGTGATCGCCAGAAGTTTCAGTCCCTTTTCCACAGCCGCATCGATCATTTCCGTAATCGTATTATAGGCATGGCCGCTGGCCAGGGTATGGGTGTGGGTATCCAGCTCTATTTTCATAATGTCCCTTCTTTCACTCGATTTTCAAAATAAACAAACTTATCAATAGCGTCCAGAATATCCTTAAAAGTCTCCCGCGGCGCTACGTCAATATAGGCTTTTAAAACCTCTTTTTCCCGTTTCTTATATCGGCCATAGAAAATATCATACAGATTATGACCACGCATATAAGTCTTAAATTCTTCCATATGCTCCCGTATATCCTCGGGACACCTTATGGTCACGCCCGTCGCTTCGGTAAAATGCCGTCCGCACTTCAAACGATAGAGATATTCTTTCCATTTTTCAAACAGTATATCATAAAAAGCATCCACCGTGTCCAAAATTCCAATTTTTACCATAACTTCCGGATTTAAAAAGTAATTCTCAAAAGAATAGTATTTTAAAATCAAAACATTGCGGCGGGTCACCTTCGGCATCTTATCCACATCCCGAACCCGACATTCATCGTAATACCGACAAAGCTGATTGGCCAGCATTTCCGGATCCTTGCCGTCTCCGTCCCGAATCATAAGAAACTGGTCTTTTAAATAGAGCTTATTCATATATTTCAGATTAGCATAGGTCTTAATATTGGTACAACTGTTTGTCGTAATGATCGCTACCCGGTAAGGTTTCCCCTCGTCGTCCAATATTTCCGAATAATACTTATCCAGCAGCAAAGGCAGACGGCTTTTATCCTGTTTTCCTTCGACGATAAAAACAAAATTCACATTCATCAGGTCATTGGCCGTATACCCCAGGTCGTCCAGGATCTGATCCACGTCCGCAGGTTTTCTCGCAATTGAATACCAGTCTTTATCCACGACGATCTGCCGAATCTGGTTGGATGTGAAATTAAAGAGCATATTCGGCGAATGGGTCGTAAAAATAACCTGATTCGTCTTGGACAGCCGATACAGGATTTCTCCGGCTACCTTTTGAAGTCTCGGATGAAGAAAGATTTCCGGATCCTCCATGAGAATGATGCAGGGAATCCGTTTCCCGCCATAAATATAAGCTTCCAGCAGTGACAATATGTAAATGCAGCGCATGCCTGTCCCCATCTGAGATAAAGGCATTTCCACATCCCTCTCCCGATTCCTTACAAAACCGCTGACCTTACACAGGTCTGCCATATTTTCGGCCATATAATAATAAATATCTTCACTTTGTCCGCCATTTTTATGAAAATAATCATTAACGCTGTCGGCAAAACGATTAAAATTTCCCTGATAAAGTTTGTATTCAAAAAGCCGGGCTGTCTCCAGCACATTCAGTTCGGCCGGTTTTTTCTGTTCAATCTTTCCAATACAATGAAAACAATGACGGCAATCCTTCCCTGCGTCGAACAGACAACGTCCGTCTCTCAGTCTTCCGGTCCATTCACTTTCCTGACAGAGAAAAATATCGTCCTGGATATCCTGAAAATGCCGCATACTGTCAATATAATAAAATTTCGGGATCACCTGCTCGATATAGTTATTATGCTTTCGGATCCCATCGCCGTAACGACGCTGTCCATTTCGATTGACTGTCAGCCGGAAGCGAAGCAGGCCCGTATCCCCATCGTAGGACGGCAGACGGTTCTTAAATTCCCGAAACCACAGGTCATAGCGTTTATAGCTGCTGACAATTCCTTCCTCATTAAACATGAGCAGATCTTCCCCATCCAATTGTAAATCTACATCAATTTCAATATTTCCCGCTTCCATATTAAAATCATTTTCCTGAATCCGGTAAGTGCCATCCAAAATCCGCAGGGCGTCTAAAACTACCGTTTTCCCCGCATTATTTTTTCCAACCAAAATCAAAACATTTTCAATATCCTGGATTTCCATATCCCGAATCGATTTAAAATTCTGAATACGCAAGCGATCTAAACGCATATTCCCACCCCCATCTGCCGGATGCGTCCGAGCGCGTAAAACCGGATTGCTTTTGCACGGCCGCGCCCGGCGCATTTTATTTACTATTTTGAAAACCGGGTTGTCACAAGTGCATCGTAATCTACCCGTTTGTCGAGAACGCCTGCCTCCTCCAGAATATTCTGCAGAAGTTCGAAGGCTTCCTCCGTAAAAATCGTATCTGTTTTCCACGTGTCCTGACTGTGATATCGTTCCACAATGGTTTTCAGTGTATCAAAATCCGTCTCCTCAAACTGCGGCTGGATCGTTTTCGCAATTTCTTCACTGCTGTGACTATTCACATAATCCAGACCTTTTTGAATTGCTTTCGTAAAACTCTGAATCGTCTCCGGATGTTCATTCATATAAGAACCGAGAGCAGAAAAACAGGTATAGGGTACATAGCCCGAATCCACTCCGAGGGAAGCGATCACATAGCCTCCGCCATCCTTTTCAATACTCGTGGCAAAAGGCTCAAATTCCACCGTATAATCTCCGGTGCCCCCTGCAAAAGCTTCTGCCGTCACGCCAAAATCAATATTCTGGATAATTGTCAAATCTGTTGCCGGATCAATGCCGTTCATTTTCAGGATATACTCAAAAACCATCTGTGGCATACCGCCGGCCCGACCGCCAATGACCGTTTTCCCTTTCAGATCAGACCAGGAAAAATTCTGGTCATTGGACCGGCTGACAAGGAAATTGCCCGCCCTCTGAGTCAATTGGGCAAAGTTGACCGCATAATCTGAATTACCCTCGTTATAAACATAGATCGTCGCCTCCGGTCCCATGAATCCAATATCTGCTTCTCCGGCAATCATGGCTGTCATCACCTTATCCGCCCCATTGCCGTTGGTCAGTTCCACATCCAGACCTTCCTCTTCAAAATATCCCTCTTCCAGCGCCACATACATCGGTGCATAGAAAATGGAATGAGCCACTTCCTGGAGCCGTACCTTTGTCAATCCGGCCGCACTTTTACCGCAGCCTGTTAAGGCCATTACCAGCATGGCCAAAACCGTTCCAATAACCAAATATTTTTTTCGCATAACTAACCTCCCATCGAATCTAATACATAGTATTCGAACCGGGTCTTATGCGTTCCTCTATTTAACCTGAATTGCTTTCTGAGGACACATTTCCTGACAGCAAAAACAGGCGATACATTTTTTATAATCATAAACCGGCACTGAAGGTTTATGGAGGCGGATAGCCTTTCCCTCCACCGGACAGGCTTCCACACAGATGCCGCAGCGGATACAGCGCTTCTCCACGATATATGGTTTTCTCTGAAAATGCCGTGAAATCCAGCGAATCTGACGCCAGAGACGCCGTACTTCCCTGCCCCGGTTCACATCATAATCTTTCCTGCCAAAACGTTCTTTTACCTGGGAAGTCGTCATTATCCCTTCTCTTGTTACAACGTCAATGTCTCTTTCCTCCCAAACGCCAAGGCCCATTTTTTCTCCCTGTACATTTGTAGGCACCAGTTCCGGCGCCAGATTCATCAGGGAACAGCAAACACTGTCCAGCGCCACCGGATCTGCGGACAAAAGCATAATCCCCATATGCACCGGGGTTCCCGAAGCCGGGCCGTTGCCCTCCATCGCTGTAATGCCGTCCATAATATAAAGGCGCGGCCGGACATAAAGATTTAAATCTACCAGCATCCGGGCAAAACTTTCCGCATTGGAATATTTTGTATGCCCCTTCGCTTTATGAAGTCCCTGGATACAGCCGTACATATTTTTCACAGCCCCCGTCATCCGTTCCAACTGGTGGGTTTTCATCTTACATATATTGATCAGAGCCTCTGTTTCCACCACGGCCTTTGCCATATGAAACTGCTTTGCCATCTTTCCCTGCGGATAATTGACAAGGATACTCTCACTAAAATCCGCCATAGGAATATTTAATCGCTCCATCTCTGCGGACAGGCCACAGGCCTCCGAAATCTTCTCCATAGAGCCGACGCCCGCCGAATCTCCATAAAAAATATGCTCATATCCCGCATTCCTGAAAATCCTGGCGGCCGCCGCCACAACCATCGGATGAGTCACTATAGCGCTGTCCGCCTCCGCCTTCCTAAGAAGATTTGGCTTCAAAAGAATTTTTTCCTCCGGTTGTACAAATCGCCCAACACCTCCAAGCTGTCCGATTCCCCATAACAGTTCTTCATATATTTTTTCTCTGTCGTATTTGCCGCATTCCAGCAAAACAACCTGACTCTTCAAAAGAATTTCATCTCCTTCACATAAACGTATTCATGGCTGTGATGATCACCATTACCAATATAGCAATAACAAGCCATACATCCAGAATATTTTCTGTATCATCCACCTCCGGAAGGGCATATCGGTTATAAACCGGCTCTTCTTTCTGAAAGGCATCTGAAAGTTTCCGTCCATTCACACGAAATGTGGCCTTAATAAGCAATATCACCAGCGGGATCATAATAACTGCCAGAATTCCTACTGAGGCCAGAGCAAACTTCATTTCATCACCGTAACCAAGGACGCTTTCCACATTATAAGCTGTTCCGGACATATCCTCAATCGTCTCTTCCGAGAAAAATCCGGACAAAGTAGATATACCGTTCATAAAAAAATGCATCAGCATCGGTGTTATAATAGAATCCGAGGCCTCCATCATCAGGACCATGATCAGCCCGAGGTAAATAGCATATGGCATCTGATTAAAATTCATATGAAGCAGCCCGAAAATCACCGCCGACAGAACCAGAGCCAGAACCGGAGATTTCTTCTTATAACTTCGATAAACGACACCCCGCATCAAAAACTCTTCGCCGATAGCCGGACACACGGCCATCACCAGCATGGATGCGGCAAAACCGTGATCATAAAGCCCTGCCGCTGTTTCTGCCACCGCATTTTCCACGAAAAACATGGAGATTAAATTCAGCAGGGCCACAATCGGATAGGAGCAGAGAATGACCAAAAAAGAAAATACTACTGTTTTTAAACGTATCGGCCGGATTCTGAAAGTTTCTTTTATATCAACTCCTGAAATCAGGGCGCCAATAATCGGAATCAAAATCACAGATAACTGCGTTCCAAGCACCAGCGGAAGTGTATCGTAAACACCTAAAAAAACCATCAAAAACTGGATACCTATCATAACTACTGTCGTAATACATAAAATCCGATTACCTGCTCTGGCACTCATTCCCGGATTTTGTTCATAATTTTCATAATATTCTTCCATAAATTTCCTCCATTTTGTATGTAGTTTTCAAAACTATATATTGTGTTCCGATTGACTTTTTTTGTAAATTCGATATAATAAGACATAGCAACAGGTATTTTTCTCAATTTATACAGGAGCGTGTCGTTTATGGATAATTATCCTTCCATTCAAGCAATTTTAAATGAATTTATTCAACATATAAAAACCCATTCTCCGATTTCCGCTTCGGAGCTGCCGAATATTGACCTATACATGG
>CATZYB010000106.1 GCA_958426095.1 uncultured Lachnospiraceae bacterium | reverse complement strand
AAATCCGTGGAATTTTCAAAAATTCGGAAGCGACCGAAGAGAAGATTGTAAAAACATCCACAGGCGAATAGAAAAAGGAGATTGAAACGATGAGTGAAAATAATGCAAAGAAAAAAATGTCATTCGGTGAAGCATGGCAGCGATTTGGTACTATTGGTATCTTTGTTTTGTTATTAATTGTTCTGGCTGTGATCAAGCCGAGCAGTGTATTTACTGCAAGCAGTGTACCTCAGATCCTGAAGCAGAGTTCGGTAAATATTCTTCTGGCTCTTGGTGAATTTTTTGCCATCCTGATTGCCGGTATCGACTTATCTGTTGGTTCTGTGGCGGCGTTGACCGGACTTTTCACCGCTAAGATGATGATTGCCGGTGTTCCGGTACCACTGGCTATTCTGGCCGGTATTCTTATTGGTACAGGTTTCGGATTTATCAATGGTATGCTCGTTAATAAGACGGGACTTCATCCGTTTATTATTACATTGGGTACCCAGTCTATCTTCCGTGGTATAACCCTTGTATTATCCAATTCCCGTTCCGTATACGGATTCCCGGTATCCTTTACTTCATTGATGAGCGGAAGTATTGTCGGTATTCCGATTCCGGTTATCATTGCTTTGATCGCAGCGGTTATTCTCTGGTTCGTTACGACAAAGTGCAAGGTTGGACGTAATATTTACGCATTGGGCGGCAATATTGATGCGGCCTGGTATTCCGGTATCAATGTAAATCTCCACCGTTTGATCGTGTTCATGATCTCCGGCACATGCGCCGGGCTGGCCGGCGTTGTACTCCTTGGCCGTGTAGGCGCTGCGGAACCGGCGGCCGGAACAGGTTTTGAAACTTATGCGATTGCCGCTTCTATTATCGGCGGTACAAGCTTTATGGGCGGTAAAGGTAAGATCCCGGGTGTTGTTGTCGGTGGTCTGATCATTGGATTGATCAATTATGCAATGACAGCTCTGACGCTTCCGTCTACATATCAGCAGATCGTTATGGGTGCGTTGATCATCATCGCCGTAACGATTGATACGGTTGTTGGTAGAAAATCCTGATAGAACGTGTCATTTTGCACAATGAAAAAAGGATTCTTTTGAATTGCATTATGCAAATAGATATAGTAGAATATAGACAGCATTAAGGAGGACTGTATTTTATGAAACCATTATTTAATCCTTCTTTGATGTGTATGGATTTATTAAACATCAAAGAGCAGATTGAGATTTTAAACGAGAGAGCCGTCATGTATCATGTTGATATCATGGACGGACATTTTGTAAAAAATATTACATTGTCTCCGGATTTTGTGAAGGCGATCAGCAAAGTTGTTAAGATTCCGATGGACTGTCATCTGATGGTGACAGACCCGGATGACTACATTGAGAACCTGGCGAAAGCCGGCGCCGGATATATTTGTCCCCATGCAGAGACGATCAATTCAGACGCTTTCCGGATCATTAATAAAATCCGGGCCAATGGATGTAAAGTCGGCGTTGTTTTGAATCCGGCAACACCTTTATCCTATATCCAGCATTACATTCATCTGGTAGATAAGATCACTATCATGAGTGTGGATCCTGGATTTGCAGGACAGCCATTTATCCGCGAGATGCTGGTTAAGATTGCTGAAGCAAAACGTCTGAAAGAAGAGAACGGTTATAAATATATTATTGAAGTAGACGGTTCCTGTAACGCCGGTACATTCAAAGAGCTGGCCGAAGCCGGAACAGAATGCTTCATCGTAGGTACATCCGGACTCTTTAATCTGGATGAAGATTTAACCGTTGCATGGGATAAGATGATTGAGAATTTCAATGCCTGTGTAAATGCTTAAATGCAGAAAGGACGAGCTATGAAGTACGTTATAGGCATTGATATCGGCGGAACGAATCTGAGGATCGGAACGGTGGATGCGGAAGGAACACTGACGAACTTTGAAAGAAAGTCGAGCGCTTCCCTTGTGGCTGAGAATGCAGTTCAGAATCTTGGAGGAGAGCTGAAATCCTACATTGAGAGATACCGGCTTGAAGGGCAGGTCGGCGCGGTTTCAGTGGGTGTGCCGTCAATCGTAAGCAAAGATAAAAGCTTTATTTATTCGACACCGAATTTAAAAGGTCTTGAAAATATTGATCTGGGAAATCTGTTAAAAGCCTATGTCAATGTTCCGGTGTTTGTTGACCGGGATGTGAATTATCTTTTGGTCAATGATATTAAGACGCATCATCTGGACCCGGAACGGGAACGGACGATTCTCGGATTTTATCTGGGAACGGGATTTGGAAATGCCGTTTACATAAACGGGCGGCTTCATGTGGGCAAGAATGGTGTGGCCGGAGAGCTTGGTCACATTCCGATGTATGGCATCGATGAAGCCTGTACCTGCGGCAACATTGGCTGTTCTGAGACACGTTGTTCCGGAAGATATCTGAAACAATTAACAGATACCTGTTTCCCGGATACGGATATTTCTGAAGTTTTTGTAAAACATGGAGACGATCCGAGAATTCTGGAATATGTAGATACACTGGCCATACCGATGGCGGCAGAGATCAATATTCTGGACCCGGATTATGTGATCATGGCCGGCGGTGTCATGACGATGAAAGATTTTCCGATGGAGCGCCTGATCTGGGCGGTGAAGGAACGGGCCAGAAAGCCGTTCCCATCCGAGAATCTGGAATTTGTTTTTCCTGAACACACACAGGATAGCGGAGTGATTGGAGGGGCTTACGCCGCTTTCGACAAATTGGGGAAGACAGAGAAGTAACATGATATAGTTCTGTGAAAAACAGTCTATATAGAAAGCAAAAAGGAGAGGATTAGAAATGAAGAAGAGAATTGTAGCTTTAGCATGTGCAATGACTATGGCGACAGCGTTACTTGCTGGATGCGGAAATTCCAGCAGTGAAACAAAAGCTGAAACAACAGCTGAGACAACGGCTGAAAGTACAACTGAAACAGCCGGCGAAAGCGCCGCAGCAAGCAGCAGTGACAAAAAATATGCGGTTATCCTGAAAACGCAGGCAACAGACTTCTGGACAAAGATGTGGGAGGGCGTTGAAGACAAGGCTGAAGAGATGGGTATCCAGGTTGATATCTACTCCGCACAGAGCGAAGAAGACTTTGAAGGACAGGTTGCTATCCTTGAAAAATGTATCAATGATGGATATGATGGTATTGCTGTAGCTCCGCTTTCCGCATCCAATCTTGTTTCCACTGTTGCAAAAGCTTACAAGGCCGGAATCACGATTGTAAATATCGATGAAAAACTCGATATGGATGAAATGGAAAAACAGGGCGGCGCTGTTGTTGGTTTCGTTACAACAGATAACGTAGCTGTTGGTAACAAAGGCGCTGGCTACATCGTTGAAAACGTTGAAGAAGGAAGTAAAGTAGCAATTATCGAAGGTAAAGCCGGCAATGCTTCCGGTGAAGACAGAGCAAAAGGCGCTAAAGAAGCTTTTGAGGCTGCTGGCCTTGAAGTTGTAGGAAGCGTTCCTGGTGACTGGGACCGTCAGAAAGCATTGGATGCTGCAACAAGCTTCATTCAGCAGAACCCAGACTTAAAGGGTATCTACTGCTGTAACGATACAATGGCTCTCGGCGCATTACAGGCTGTTATCAATGAAGGTAAATTGGGCGAAATCTTTGTTGTTGGTACAGATGGCGATACAGAAGCTGTTGATTCTGTAAACAATGGTGAATTATCTGCTACAGTTGCTCAGGATCCGGCAGGTATCGGCGCTAAAGGTCTTGAACTGTTAGTAGAAGCTGTAGAAGCTGGCAATATCGGTGAAGTTGGCGTTGTTCCGGATATGACACCAGTTGATTCCGTATTGGTTACAAAAGAATAATCAGGCAGATTTTAGGGTTGCGAATGAGGGGTCGAGGTTTTTCGGCCCCTTTTTTTATTCAGACATATGTCGGATATTTATTTCCGTTCTTCTTGAAGGCTTTTTTTGAGTGTGCTATACTTAGATTTAAATTTATTGGAGGTATCAGATATGAAAGTAGGATTTGGTTGTGACCATGTGGCCGTTGAATTAAAACAGACATTGATGGAGCATTTAAAAGAAAAAGGTTATGAATGTGTCGATTATGGCGCTTATGATCCAAATGTCAAAGTAAATTATCCGGAACCGGGCTTAAAAGTTGCAGAAGCTATTATGCGTGGTGAAGTTGAAAAAGGCGTGCTGATCTGCGGAACAGGTATCGGTATTTCTCTGGCGGCAAACAAAGTGCCGGGTATCCGTGCAGCCGTATGCAGTGAGCCATATTCGGCCAAATTGACCGTAGAACATAATAATGCCAATATTATTGCTATGGGCGCCCGTGTCGTAGGTCCGGAACTGGCGAAGATGATCGTGGATGAATTTTTTGGAGCCGAATTCCAGGGCGGACGCCATGCGGTTCGTGTGGATATGATTTCCGATATCGAAAAGAAGTACGGTGCACAGTGGCATGAATAAAAAGTACTATATCGGCGTAGAAATCGGAGGAACCAAGCAGCAGCTTGCAGTGGGGCTTTCAGATGGAACGATTTTGGACAGTCGGCAGGTAAAACTTGTTTACCGCAGAGGTGCAGAGGATATTCTGGAATGGCTCTCGGAAAACATACGGGAGTATCTGGCAATGGAGCCTTATGCGGGCCATATTGCAGGGATTGGTGTTGGCTTTGGCGGGCCGCTGGAGACGGCGACCGGACGGGTTTTATCTTCCCTTCAAGTGCCGGGATGGAAAGATTTTGAATTGAAGCAGTGGTTTGAAAAGAAATTTGAACTTCCGGCTATGGTGGTCAATGATACGGTGACCGGCGGTTTTGCCGAGCTTTATAAGGGAGCCGGACGGAATTCGGAGAATTTTTTCTATACAAATATCGGAACAGGCATCGGCGGCGGACTGTATATTCACCGAAAATACTATGACGGCAGCGGCTTCGGAGCATCTTATCTGGGAAATATGCTTGTGCCGGACTGGCGTTCGCTCCTTCCGGGAGGGTATACCCGGACCGAGTTGATCTGTTCTGGCCGGAGTATTGAAAAACGTTTGCGGGGCGAGGGGTATATACCGAAAATTTCTTCCCTTTCCAAGTGCCACGACGGTGATATGAGCCAGATTACTTGTGTTGATCTGGCGGAGGCTGTAAGGGCCGGAGATATGTTTGCCTGTCTGGAACTGGATAAGATCGCTGAGAGTTTTTCGATTTCTCTCGTCAATATTCTTGCGGCCCAGGGCGTGGACACCGTGGTCATTGGCGGCGGCGTTGCAAATATGGGTGATATATTGTTTGACCGGATTCGGCAGTTTACGGATGACCTGGCCTTTATTGCCAATAAAGGACGTTATCAGATTTTACAGAGTGAATTGCTGGATGATGCGGTACTTGTAGGCGCCCTGCTTATTGCTTCGGGCGGTTATGTGGAAATTTCATAATGCTTGATCTGAATAAAAAAGCTGCACATGAAATGTATTCATGTGCAGCTTTTTCAGAAACAGGAAAACCTGCTCCATAAAATTTCGCGGAGACGATGGGATTCGAACCCATGTGCCGGGTAAATCCGACAAACTGATTTCGAGTCAGTCCCGTTATGGCCTCTTCGGTACGTCTCCATTTAACAAAGGTTCTGTATATTCACCAGAACCTTTGTTATTATACTACATATTGTAAAGTTTTTCAAATACATTTTACAGCAATTCGGAAATATTTATCTGCAAATTACTGTAAATGCCGACGGAAATCGTTTGGTCAAACGGGATGATCATCGGAGCTGCATCCTCCTCATAACGGTAAACGGTTGTGCGCTCCTTTTCTGTATCTACAATCCAGTATTCCCGGACGCCGGCCTCGGCGTATTCACCGTTTTTGATATTATAATCCATTTTTCGGCTGGATGGGGATACGACTTCGATAATAAAGTCCGGAGCGCCTTTACAGCCGCGGTCGGTAAGCTTGCTTTTATCACATATAACGCTGATGTCCGGTTCAACGTAAGTTTTATCATTTGCATGGAGATTGACAGCAAACGGAGCTGGGATGACTTCACAGGAGCCATGATTTGAATCGATATAATCGGCAATTTTCCGCGATAAGGCAAAGAGTATTTTCTGATGAATATAGCTCGGCGGAGCCATATCATAAAAACGGCCTTTAATCAATTCAGCCCGCTGTCCTTCCGGCAGATTCCAATAATCATCTGAAGTATAGGTTTTTTCCTGCAGTAATGGCATCATATCACATCCTTTCTTCTGTTATTTATTTTACCGCAAATAAAAGCTTTATACAATGGTTTTCACTTTGCTGCAAACAAAAAATTCTTTGGATTTCAACCAGGCTGTCATTTAATTTCTTATAAAAAGAGAAAAGTAAAATCGATATGATGTTGGCAGATGTCGAAGGCTGTCAGCTATGTCTTCTTTTTGAAACATAGGATGACAAAAAATGACCCCTATGTTATCATTAAACGGTCAGCGTGGGAGGTGGAAATTGGGTCGTATACATGATGTTTTAAAGACATTAGGCATACGGCGGACATACAAAGGATACTACTATGTCGCAGATGCGGTTCATCTCGTGATGAATGACCCATCAATGTTGTTATATATTTCAAAATCTCTATATCCGGAAATCGCAAGAAGGCATGATACAACGATTAATTGTGTCGAGCGGGATATACGAACTGTAGTAAAATGCTGCTGGGACAGTGAGTATGTTGAGACGTTGGAAGCTATGGCAGGAGTTCCATTGTATCGAAAACCAACAGCCAGCGAATTCATTGACATATTGTCAGGTTATTTGTTATCTGAGCGTTAATATAAAAAAGAAAGTATTTTTCTGGGAGGGGAGAAAATACTTTCTTTTATTTTTATGGTATTAAGGCAGAATAGTCACGCCATCCATCAATTCGTTTTCAAATGCTTTCTGGTGGGATGGGGTATAGACACCCGGAAGCCCGCCGGTGTGAATGAAGATAACTGTTTCTCCTTTTTGGATTTTTTCCTGTTCGATCATATCCCGAAGAGCTGCATAAGTCTTTCCGGTATAACATGGATCCAGAACAATAGCCTCAGAGCGGGCCATATCATAAATGGCCTCCCGCACAGTCTCCGAAGGAACATTATATCCGCCATAAAGATAGTCGGTGGCAATGTCAAAATCATCTTCAGAAACATTAAAGTCCAGATTCCAGGCCTTTTTTATTTTTTGAAAATAGTCTGCGGCATATTTAAAAATATTTTCTTCATAGGGCATGATCTGTACACCTGTGAGGGTCAGATCTGAGTCGTGGAGGCCGCAGAAAAGGCCCATATAAGTGCCCATGCTGCCAAGAGGTACGACGACATGGCCGGATTTAAATTCATTTTTAATCTCCTGGGCACATTCATAATAGCCAAGAGCGCCGATTTCATTGGAGCCGCCCATAGGGATAAAATAGCAGCGTTCTCCCTGAGATTCAAATTTTTCAGCGATCCGTTCAACGACATCCATTAATGGCGTTAGGTTTATGTAAAAATACATAAGCGCCAAAAATACGGTCAAGGAGCATATTGGCGGAGAGAAGTCCCGGATAGTCATCCATAGCGACAATGGCACATTTCATTTGATTCTTTGCGGCCACGGCTGCGGTGAGGCGGCCATGATTGGTCTGGGCTCCGCCAACGGTGATCAGCATCGTTGCTCCTTTTTCTTTCGCATCATAAATAAGATATTCCAGTTTTCGCAATTTGTTTCCGCCGACACCGAATTCTGTCAGATCATCCCGCTTCATATAAAGTTCAATGCCAAGACGTTCCGACAAGTTGGACAGATAATTGACTGGCGTCGGAAGATGCAGGCAGGATTGTTTTGGATAACCAAACATGGCTGTCACGTCCTTTCATAAAGCATATTCATTGTCATTTCAATTTAGTGTATGGCTAAATTTGTGAAAAGTCAATGGTTTTTAGTGCAGGACTTTTAAGAAATCCAGATTTGTGTTACACTTATGTGGAGGTGATTCTTATGTATGATATAATTATTGTCGGTGCGGGCACGGCCGGACTTTCTGCAGCCATTTACGGTGTGCGTGCCGGAAAAACGGTGCTTGTACTTGAAGGAGAAAATTATGGCGGACAGATCATCAATTCGCCGGAGGTTGAGAATTATCCGGGGATCGCGAAGATTTCCGGCTTTGAATTTGCCACGGGTCTGTATGAACAGGCGCAGAATCTTGGGGCAGAGATTGAATTTGAAGCAGTTACAAAGATAGAAAAAGAGGGCAAAGATTTTGTGGTATATACGGCGGAACGGGAAATCCCATGTCATTCCGTTGTTTTGGCCACAGGGGCCAGAAATCGTCCTTTAGGCGTGGAGAATGAAGAGTCCTTCGTTGGCGCCGGAGTGTCCTACTGTGCGACCTGCGACGGGGCTTTCTTCCGTGGACAGGTAACAGCAGTGGTTGGCGGCGGAAGCACGGCCCTTGAGGATGCGGAGTTTTTAAGCGCTTACTGTGAAAAGGTTTATCTGATCCATCGACGGGATGAATTCCGGGGTGAGCAGTGGCTTGTGGAAAGTCTCCGCAAAAAAGAAAATGTCGAATTCGTTTTGAATGCGGTGGTGACGGACATCATCGGTGACGGAAGTGTCCGGGGGATCCGTGTAAAGGATACAAAGACCGGGGAAAGCCGGGAGATTTCCGTGGCCGGCCTTTTTGTAGCCATTGGGCAGATGCCGGATAACAAGTCTTTCGAATCTCTGGTTGAATTGGATGAGGGCGGCTATATTCGGGCTCAGGAAGATTGTAAGACAACAAACGACGGTGTTTTTGCGGCAGGGGACTGCCGGACAAAGACCATACGTCAGTTGACAACGGCGGCGGCCGATGGCGCTGTGGCTGGCCTGGCCGCATGCGAATATATTAACCGGAATGAATAAATGAAAGAGAACCGGAACAAAGATGTTTTGGTGTAAATTAAAAAGACGGACAAGAGGCATATCATTTGCCAATCGTCCGTTTTTTTTTATTTGATCTTAGAGGCTGTGAAGAAAAGTCTGTAAATAAGATTCTTCTATGATAAGATTGGGTGAA